>NZ_CP040094.1:0-2500 GCF_013343235.1 Nostoc sp. TCL240-02
TTTTGGAGAAAATAGTTGACACAAGGGGGTGTGTTCGCTATATTGAATAAGTGCCTGAAGCGGAGAGCTTAAAAGCGACCGCGACAAGGGATACCGAACCTTGAAAATATTATAGTTTGAAAGCGATTATACAGCAAGTGTATTGCGTCAAGCAAATAAAAATAACTAAGCTGAAGTTAAAAAAGAGCAGCTGAGTATTGAGCTAATAAAGCAAACACTTCAAAACGGAGAGTTTGATCCTGGCTCAGGATGAACGCTGGCGGTATGCTTAACACATGCAAGTCGAACGGTGTCTTCGGACACAGTGGCGGACGGGTGAGTAACGCGTGAGAATCTGGCTCTAGGTCTGGGACAACCACTGGAAACGGTGGCTAATACCGGATGTGCCGAGAGGTGAAAGGTTAACTGCCTAGAGATGAGCTCGCGTCTGATTAGCTAGTTGGAAGTGTAATGGACTCCCAAGGCGACGATCAGTAGCTGGTCTGAGAGGACGATCAGCCACACTGGGACTGAGACACGGCCCAGACTCCTACGGGAGGCAGCAGTGGGGAATTTTCCGCAATGGGCGAAAGCCTGACGGAGCAATACCGCGTGAGGGAGGAAGGCTCTTGGGTCGTAAACCTCTTTTCTCAGGGAAGAACACAATGACGGTACCTGAGGAATAAGCATCGGCTAACTCCGTGCCAGCAGCCGCGGTAATACGGAGGATGCAAGCGTTATCCGGAATGATTGGGCGTAAAGCGTCCGCAGGTGGCAATGTAAGTCTGCTGTTAAAGAGTCTAGCTCAACTAGATAAGAGCAGTGGAAACTACATAGCTAGAGTACGTTCGGGGCAGAGGGAATTCCTGGTGTAGCGGTGAAATGCGTAGAGATCAGGAAGAACACATAGGTGGCGAAGGCGCTCTGCTAGGCGTAACTGACACTGAGGGACGAAAGCTAGGGGAGCGAATGGGATTAGATACCCCAGTAGTCCTAGCCGTAAACGATGGATACTAGGCGTGGCTTGTATCGACCCGAGCCGTGCCGTAGCTAACGCGTTAAGTATCCCGCCTGGGGAGTACGCTTAAGCAACGGTGAAACTCAAAGGAATTGACGGGGGGCCCGCACAAGCGGTGGAGTATGTGGTTTAATTCGATGCAACGCGAAGAACCTTACCAAGGCTTGACATGTCGCGAATCTTCTTGAAAGGGAAGAGTGCCTTCGGGAGCGCGAACACAGGTGGTGCATGGCTGTCGTCAGCTCGTGTCGTGAGATGTTGGGTTAAGTCCCGCAACGAGCGCAACCCTCGTTTTTAGTTGCCAGCATTAAGTTGGGCACTCTAGAGAGACTGCCGGTGACAAACCGGAGGAAGGTGGGGATGACGTCAAGTCAGCATGCCCCTTACGCCTTGGGCTACACACGTACTACAATGCTCCGGACAGAGGGCAGCAAGCATGCGAATGCAAGCAAATCCCGTAAACCGGAGCTCAGTTCAGATCGCAGGCTGCAACTCGCCTGCGTGAAGGAGGAATCGCTAGTAATTGCAGGTCAGCATACTGCAGTGAATTCGTTCCCGGGCTTGTACACACCGCCCGTCACACCATGGAAGCTGGTAGTGCCCGAAGTCATTACTCCAACCATTCGTGGAGGAGGATGCCTAAGGCAGGACTGGTGACTGGGGTGAAGTCGTAACAAGGTAGCCGTACCGGAAGGTGTGGCTGGATCACCTCCTTTTAGGGAGACCTACACCCCTTACATATCGAAAAACATACAGTTAAATAGATAGTAAGTTGGTCATTCCTTAGGTCGGTCGCAGACATGAGCAAAATATAAAAAGCTTTCAAACTATGATTTGGTTCGTTTAGGGGCTATTAGCTCAGGTGGTTAGAGCGCACCCCTGATAAGGGTGAGGTCCCTGGTTCGAGTCCAGGATGCCCTCACCTGAATCAATTAAAGATGTAAAATTAAAAATTAAAAATTTCAGATAACTTCTTTAATTTTTAATTATCAATTTTTAATTTTTAATTGTATCTGGGGGTTTAGCTCAGTTGGTAGAGCGCCTGCTTTGCAAGCAGGATGTCAGCGGTTCGAGTCCGCTAACCTCCACCTGTGGCGATTGCCATTGAAAAAAGAGTGAGAGTTCAGCAACATGACACTCGTGTCAGACTGCTGAGTTGAATCTCAGCCAGAACCTTGAAAACTGCATAGAAACGCGAAATTAGCAGGCAGACACAGACATTGAGAGTACTGAGTGCCTCGGGTTAGAGTGCTGATTAAAGTCAGTGCGAAGTCAGGGGGTAAGCAGAACTAACTATTTGTGAATGCAAATTGTGAAACACCAAATGAATTGAGTGGTCAAGCTAATAAGGGCTAACGGTGGATACCTAGGCACACAGAGGCGACGAAGGACGTGGTTACCGACGATATGCTCCGGGGAGTTGGAAGCAAACATTGAGCCGGAGATTTCCGAATGGGGCAACCCTATATACTACCTGCTGAATATATAGGCAGGAGAGAGCCA
>NZ_CP040094.1:7500-127500 GCF_013343235.1 Nostoc sp. TCL240-02
GAAGTAACTCCAGAAGAGGGAGGTATAGGAGCTAATAAAGTTTTTAGTCAAGTATTTAAAGTTTCTTTCAATGATGAAGATCCAGTTAAAGCACAAAAATTACTGCAAGCTTTACAAAAAGTTTATCAAAATTACAATGAAGAACAACAAAAAGAACGCCTGAATCATGGGCTAGCTTTTGTAAATGCTCGCTTACCGGAGATCAAAAAAGAGGTAAGTAAAGCTGATAAAAATTTGGAACAATTTCGCAAAAAACATAAATTACTAGATCCCGAAGTCCAAAGTAAAATCTTGCTAGAATCTCTAGCCGATATTCAAAATCAGCTACAAACTACTCGTGCCAACCTTCAAGATGCAAACGCCCGCTACGATAACCTAGAGCAACAAATAGCCTCTTCATCCCAGCAGAATGAACTAATTTCTTCTCGTTTAAATCAGTCAAGCCGCTATCAAACATTATTGAGTGAAATTCAAAAGACCGAACTAGCATTGGCTAAAGAGCGACTGCGCTATACAGATGATTATCCATCGGTACAAAAGCTAAAGCAACAGCGCCAGAGTCAATTGTCGCTATTACGACAAGAGGTAAAATCTATTACTAATAGCAGTAAGGGAGAACCGCTTTCAAAAGGGCAAATAATAGGGGTTGATCCAACGCTAATAGATGAGTTTATTCTGGTGCAGACAACTGTTTTAGGACTAACTGCCAATGAAAAAAATCTAGCTGAGTCAGAACAGCGTCTCCGTTCTGAACTAAACAAATACCCAAGCTTAATAGCAGAGTACAATCGTTTACTGCCAAAGGTAGAAACTAGTCATAAAACCCTTGAACAACTCCTTCAAGTACAACAGTCTTTAGGGCTAAAAATTGCTCAGGAAGGATATAATTGGCAAGTTTTAACAGAACCTTCTATAGGGACTTCTATGGGGAATAACAGATTATTCCTTTTGGTTGGAGGAACTCTGATTGGACCGATTTTAGGTATTTTAGCAGCCTTGATTTTAGAAAAGTTTAATGACGCTATTTATTGTGCGGGAGATTTAAAGAAACTGACAAATCTACGTATACTGGGATCAGTGCCAAAATTGCCGTCGCATAGTGCAAAAAAACGGTGGCTGGGACTGTCTTGGAAGGAGCGGCGCAGATCAAATGACTCTGTAATAGAAGCTACTACTAGATTGCCCGTCCATGAGAACCTGGATATGATCTACCAAAATATTCAGATATTAAAATATCCCTTACCTTTCAAGTCGCTGATGTTTACTTCAGCACTACCAGGGGAAGGGAAGACAACCTTGGTATTAGGGCTTGTAGCTAGCGCTACCCGGATGCACCGACGGGTATTAGTTATTGATGCTAATTTGCACAATCCTAGCTTGCATAAAATCCTGGGACTATCTAATGATTGGGGACTATCTCTGTTATTAGTTGATGAGACAACTACTCATTTTCAAGATTATATCCAGCCTATTCATCCTTCAATTGATATTTTGACTGCTGGGCCGGAACCAGAAGACACGGTAAAGTTGCTCAGTTCTGAACGAATGAAAGAACTAATAGAGTTATTTGAGCAAAGTTATGACTTAGTACTGATAGATGCTCCACCGATTTTAGGTACGGTTGATGCTAGGATTGTGGCATCTTTTTGCAATGCTATTGTGATGGTAGAGCGCATGGGCAAAGTAACCAGAACTGAACTGACTCAAGCTACAGAAATTTTAAGTCAGTTGAATTTAATTGGAATTATCGCTAATGAAGTGAGTAATTCTCAAAAGGTATTGGCATCGTAGACTGAAGAAGCATTTAAAATTGGAAATTGGGTATTGGAAATAGATAGAGGAGAGGAATTCTCTCACTACCTTCTGGCTTCTTCACCTGATTTCTAGCTGATAGCTAAAGCAAAATGCATAATTAGTAGGAGGTGGCAACCTCCTACGTTGGAGAAGTGTCTCATCTTAAAGTAGTAGACGTGATAATCCAGAGCGTCAATTAGATACTAGTGTGATTAGATGACCAGCATGAAATTCCAACTTTACTTAGGCTTTTTATTTTCCCAGATTAAAGTACGTCATTGGTGGGTGAGTGTCCTCTTATGGATTGCTTTGGTTGCCCCAGCCCAAGCGTCTGTAATTCTGCGCGTGGCAATTGAGAGGGGCGTTAATCAGGTAAAAGTGGGCAGTTCTACCACTGGGATCGTCAAGGATAGTACCGGACGCACTCTCGGACAGTTACCAGCGATGAGTGCATATTATGCCCAAGCCATTCCTGGCGGAGTTGCTTTAGATAAGTGGCAGTCTGGTTTATTTTGGATTGAGCCAACGGGTAAAGGATTTGTTTATATTGGCGATCGCTGGTATCGGGGTAGAACTCTGGTTGTCCCCACAGAAAAAGGCTTAACGGCTGTTAATTGGGTTGATGACCAAGAATATCTTTACAGCGTTCTCGGTGGCGAAATGGATGCTAGCTGGCCCCAAGAAGCTTTAAAAGCCCAAGCGATCGCAGCTCGCACTTATGCTCTTTACGAACGAGAAAAACAACGGAATAATCCCGTTTACGATTTAGGCAATACCCCCGATCGCTGGCAAATTTACAAAGGTGTCATCAGTGAAGCTCCTGCTACTTACGCCGCAGTAGATTCCACTTTAGGACAGGTGTTAACTTACAAAAACCGGATTATTCTCTCAGTCTTTCACGCTTGTTCTGGGGGACACACCGAAAATGTAGAAGATGTTTGGGGAAGCAGCGAGCCTTATCTGCGTGCTGTTCAAGATTACGATCAAAATATCCGTGAGTGTAATTGGGTGAAAAGCTTCTCGCCCAGTGAGATTAGCGCTAAATTTCCTGAAGTTGGCAGTGTGACGGCGATGATTCCAGAGACATACTCGCCTTTCCGCAGTGTTAAAGTCTTGAAAATTGTTGGTAACAAGGGTACTAAAGTACTACAGGGCGAGGAAGTGCGAACAGCCCTCAAGCTCAAAAGTACCCGCTTTACCGTTACTAAGGGAGCCGATGGTAATTTTGTACTCCAAGGGCTTGGCTACGGTCATGCTTTAGGTATGAGTCAGTGGGGAGCGTACAATCTGGCTCGGCAAGGAGTAAACCACCTGCAAATTTTGGGACATTATTATCAAGGTGTTGCCCTAACACCAATTCAGGCGAAGTAATCAGGGATTGGGCATTGGGCATGAATAAGAGACAAGGTAGAGGGGAGAGAAAGGGGAGAGATTTGTTGAATAATTCCCCCTTGCCTCCCCTGCCTTCCTTGCTCCCTGCTCCTCTGCTTCCTATTCCCCACTCCCACGTTCCAAGCGCCGTTGCCATTCAGCGTCAATTTGTGCAGAACGCTCAACTTCCTTGTCTAGTAAGTCAGTTTCGCTAGAATACACTAAATCTTCCTTGCTAATAACTTTTTCTTGGGCAAATTGTTGAGCATAGTCGATTTTTTGTTGCAAAGGTGCATCAGGGCTTGCCAATAACCTCGATCGGGAAAGGCGATCGCGATTGCGATCGCCTATTTTACGATTACGCCACTTAATCCAGAAATAACGCAACAACGGTATGCCTAAGAAACCTGCTCCGTAAGCTAATAGCAGCCAATAAATTCCTTGCACAAAAGCTACCAGTCCACCTAATTGGACAGCAACAGTGCCATCTCTCAACAAACTTCCCAGTACTAAAGCACCAACAAAATTTAGTACCCCTAACCCAGCACTTAGCATAATTTGCCCTGAACTTGCAGCACTAAAACGCCAGGGAAATTCCTCCAAGTAAGATGATATTGAATGACGGCGCTTTTTAACCGCACTCACCTGTAACTCTGGGAAGTAATAAACAATTTGCCCTTCTGGACTTACCGCCGGTTGCCCATTAAATTGTGTCAGAACGGGCAGCATGTAATCTTCGTACTCTCTTGTATATCCCTCGCCGATATCATCCAAGTATGGGGCAATTTGTTCTGCTACCACTGCGCCACGATTGATCCGAATCACCGTAGCAATTTCTTGCCAGCGACGTTCGTCTAAGTTGGCGTTAGGATTCCCATCACCAAACAAAAACGAGAAAACAGCTTCAAAGAAATTCAGATTGCTTTCTTCTCTGGTTTCACGTCGCCGTTCCTGGTAGTAGGTGTCATAATTTGGGCTAAGATACCAGAAGAAATTTGGAAAATAAAAGAAACCCCCACCGCCGGAATTACTGCCCCGACTGTTGCCGTCGCGATCAGAATTGGCAGCAGTAATAATTATGAAGATGGTAACAGTTATCAAGGCGATGGAAACAGTTAAGAAAATTCCAAAAGAAATCCGAATCAGGTAAAACAGAACACTCCAGACCTTTTTCCACCATTCCTGCAATCGCAATTGGAAGTATTTATTACGCAAAAGTGTTCGAAAATTTTGTGGAAAAAGGTAAACTATATCACCTGAATCCGCTACCTGTAAATGTCCTCCAGCATCAGATGCCAGGGCTAACAAGCTTTGATTAGCTTCAGCGACGTTCAATCCTGCCTGGGTTGCCACATCACCAACGGTGACACGGTAGCCCAGTTTTTCGACAGCTTGCATGATGGTGGGATTGGGAGCCATTGCTCTCCCCTCCTGTTGAAACTTATTCCCCTTTTATTAAGTATAAAGTTTTATTTTGAGCGATTTAGCAGGGATAAGAATGAAGCATGAAATTATGGAATATTACATCAATTTAGCAATCCGACACCGAAATAGATAAACAACAAATGACCTGACACGCAAAATGTTATAATTGTTTCCCTCAGCTTGGTTAATCAGCAAATTTTCTGCTCAAATATGGTTCAATATACTCTCGCTCAAAGTCCAGAAATTATCCTTACTGTTTCTGGAAAAGATTCAGCCAAAGCCCGTGATAAAGCAATGGATCAGCTGATGGAACTGATGGATGCAGGTAAGCTACCCACGGAACTGGAAGAGGGATTTGGCCCTCAACAATTAATTGAGGTTAAAGAGTCAATTATTGATACTGCTAGCGGTGAGGATACTATTACACAAGCTGTCCAGGTTCTAAGTAACCTGGCTACACTCAAGCTGAAAGTTCAGGAGTCACGAGCTGAAGCGTTAGAAATTCGCAAAGCGGTTGATGTTCTGTTCACTGACGATTCGGTGACTGAAGAGGAAATTACTCGACTCAAGGAAGGTTTTAAAGTCCTCAAAAATTTTGCCCAAGCTAATGTACGTTATCAAGAAGCACGATCTAAAGCAGAACAGGCTAGGCAAACTCTAGACCAAGCTCTCAAATCGCCTGATAAGTAACTTATACAGAATCAGATAGATTGAGTTGCATTTTTAACTAATTTAATAAATACTCTAAAAGACAGGTTGTTCCACCTGTCTTTGCATATACTGGGGCGCTAGGATTCGAACCTAGGGATGGCGGGACCAAAACCCGCTGCCTTACCACTTGGCTACGCCCCAACGACTTTACTCTAGTTAATATAGCAGTTAATCCTGGGTCTGTGTCAAGTACTTTAATAGTTTATTTCAGATAATGGATTTTTACGGCAGGACATTGATTGGTCGGAATCCTTACACTTAGACTCTTTCATGGCTTTGGGGTGAACCCTTGAATCGATGCTTGGCTGTATCATCGAACTCACTTTAAGGGCAAAGAAATTGCGATCGCAATTTCTTTGCATCTAAAATCTGCTTCACTTGATTATGAACGCCTTATCGTCTGTTCCTGCTTAGGGGCATCTAGATTATTTCTTTCCACACCAGTCAATCTTGCCCTATTTCCTTTTCCTTAATCCCCAGTCTCGTGAAGAAAAACTGCTGCAATCCGACTTGATGATAGTAGTTGCTTGGTAGCCAGCCATATAAATAGTGGAATGGTCTTAGCATAGCGACCGCAAAGTCGGCGTGGTTCTTGAATCCATCGATACAGCCATTCAAGTCCTAAGTCTCTAACTATGCGGGGTGCCCGCTTGTGAATTCCTGCATAAACTGGGAAAACTCCACCCAGTCCAATCATTACAGCTTGTATCTTACCTTTATGTTGAGCTATCCAATTTTCTTGCTTAGGACATCCTAGAGATACTAGGACGGCGCTAGCACCACTAGAATTAATCCTTCGAACCAAGGCTTCGTCTTCAGTTTCAGTCAGGGGACGAAAGGGTAGAGGTTCCATCGCCGCAATCTTCATTTGGGGAAATTCCTGCTCTAACCTTTTTCGCATCCTAGAAAGAATTTCTGTTTGGGAACCTAAAAAGAAAATACTAAGATTTTGTGTTTGAGTTCGCTGACACAATGCTAAAAAAATATCCATCCCTGCCACACGGTCTTGGTAAATAGCCCCCATTTTTCTCATCATCCATACAAGAGGCATACCATCAGGAGTAACTATATCTGCATTTCGTAATACGGTGGCAAACTGTGGATGCCAATGAGCCTCAATGAGCATGTGTACATTAGCTACGTATACAGTTTTACTCTCACGCTTACCCGCCCACTTCAGTATTGTTTGTACCTGCTCATCAAAACGTAAAGCAGTAATAGGGAAATCAAGCACTTTTTTAGTAGGTAGAAGCACTCTTGCCACCATCAATAACTCCTGTGTCCAAGAAAAAAATCCATAGATTGCTTAGACCATTCCGAATATTGAATAATTCGGATTGGATGACTCCTGACTTTTTATCGGCTTGTGTCATCGTTGGAAGTTAACACATGGAGGTGCAATTGCTTTTTTAGTATGCTTTTAGCTTAATCGGTAATATTATAAGTATCTACTGTTGTGTCCTAGCTTACTGTTTTAAGCTAGGGGTTTTAGATGCTGTTCGACAAAATTCATACTTTCTTCATAATTAATTTTTGATTGGTTCATGCAAGCATTACAATTACGATAAATTCCTAGTATGAACTTTATTACAAGGTAGTATTTTTTACGTAATTAGTTTACATAGAAAAACGAAATACCAGACACTCAGTCTGCTGATTTTGATACGTAATTATGTGCTTAAGAGATAAAAGCCCAAAAAATAAAGGGAAGATAAGCTTATCTTCCCCTGTTCGATTATTTTTGTTATTGTCTGGCTTGTTAGCTTCTTTGAGTTTTTGACGTAACATTTGGCGTTGCTTTTTAAGTTGCCGCTTCCTCGCAGAGCCGCCTCTACCTTTGTCATTCCTACCTTCTTTACGGGGAGATTCCCATCTTTTCAGGCGCATGAACTTTTAACCTCTCTATTCTATTGACTTATTTAGTAGTGGGCAGGAGGAGAATCGAACTCCTATGACCGCAAGGCCGCCACATTTTGAGTGTGGTGCGTCTACCAATTTCGCCACCCGCCCTTATATTCAACTTAATTATTCTACTATAGATGAGCTATTTTTTAACAAGTTTGAAAATTAATTATCAAAGTTTTTTTGTAATGATGATGTCTAAACTATTATCTAAGGCTTAAAAACGTGGCAACGTCAATAAACTAGGGTTAATATCCTGTAGGTTTGCACAGCCGCTAAGTGCCATCCCCACATTTAGCTCATCTTGTAGCAGTGAGATAACATGAGATACACCAACTTCTCCTGCTACTGCTAGTCCCCACAAAATCGGTCGTCCAATCAGTACTGCTTTTGCTCCTAATGCCAGAGCTTTGAGAATGTCTGTGCCCCTGCGAATGCCTCCATCCAGTAGCACTTCTATTTTACCATCCACTGCTGCTACTATTTCAACTAGGGCTTCTATTGAAGCGATCGCACCATCGAGTTGTCTGCCACCATGATTGGAAACAACAATTGCTTTGGCCCCATATTCTACAGCCCGCACAGCATCATCTCCCCGTAAAACTCCTTTGATGACTAAAGGTAATGGAGATAAAGATTGCAACCATGCCAAATCGTCCCAAGTTACTGCTGGATTTAGCTGTTGTGCAAAATATGTAAATAATCCAGATTCACCTTTTTCGTGGGAAATATCTAGTCCTGAGATGGTGGCGAGATTAGCCAGATGTAAGTCTGTGGGTAAGGCGAACTCGTTACGTTTATCTCTTTCGCGTTGTCCGAGAACAGGTGCATCTACAGTCAAACAAATTGCTTTATAGCCTGCCTTATAGGCTTTTTCTACTAAAGCCCGAGTTAATCCCCGGTCTTTATGGATGTAAAGCTGGAACCATCGCAGAGAATCTGGAAATTTATCACACGCAGTCGCTACTTCTTCAATGCTCTTTGTGGCCATTGTACTTAATACCATTCCCACACCAGATGATGCGGCAGCTAGGGCTGTGGCCACTTCTCCGTCTGGATGGGCTAGACATTGAAAAGCCATTGGCGCAATTAATATAGGTAGTTGCAGGGGTTGTCCTAAAATGGAGGTAGTTAAATTGCGATCGCTAACATCGACTAATATCCGAGGTCTTAACTTGACTCGCTCAAAGGCAGCACAATTATCTCGTAATGTGATTTCGTCCCAAGCACCACTGCTATAGTAATCAAGGGTCATTTGAGACAGATGCTCTTTTGCTAGCTTTTCGTACTCAAAGAGATTTATGGGTTGAAAGCGATGGTCGTTGGATACAACTGTCATGGTAGCGGCTGTGGGTTAAGCAATAGGATGTTTTTAATCCGATTGTCTGAATTAAACAATTTTTTTAGTAACTGAGTTTTTTTAAAGGAACTCACAGTGCGATCGCATTAGTAACTCTACCAGTTTCGCCAGCCGCCTTTGGGTGCAACTTCATTACTTGTAGATTTCAATCCATGAGTTTGGATCAAAGATTGGTATTCTGTGCTGCTTGCCCAACGGTCAATTTCTCGCGCCCGCAACACTGGTACTGGATGGGTTAATTGGGCTGTGCGGGCGGTTTTGACCATTTCACCTAATTCGGTCTTGCTAATGTCATCATAAGCACGGGCTTGGGCAACAAAAGCATCAAGATTCAGTTGTGGCGCTAAAGTTGGGGAACCACCCGCCAGCTTCATCAACACTGACATGACAACTTTGGGGTCTTGGGTTGCTAGTAACGCGGCGCGATCACAGGTAAACTCAGCACAGCGTACCCATTCTAAAAGTTGTGCCTGTATCGCTTGGGCAACGAAGGTTCCGACATTGGGCACAATCGCCGCAGCTAATATTAGTAAATTTACTGGGGTCAAGTAAACGCTATGGTCACACTTGAGATGTCCCAACTCATGGGCAATTACTGCCTGGATTTCCTCTGGGGTGAGGATATCAATTAGGGATGTGTGTAGCACTACAAAGGGCTGCTTACCCCGCACAGCAAAAGTATAGGCGTTGGGAGCCGGATGTTGCCGGACGTATAACTGGGGAGGCTCTATATCCAAAATTTCACAAGCGTCTAACAACAGCTTGTATAAATCAGGAAGTTGTTTTTCACCTACCAGAATGCTGGAAGCAATATTTTCTACATAGAAAACCTGCTCTGCCATCGGGCCAAGCCAATTTCGCACCAACATATCTATGCCTGGTATTTGCTTGAGCGTTTTAGTAGCTTCCAGGTCTAATGGATGACGAAATGAGTCAGCTTTTAAACCAATCAGAGGGGTTTTGAAGAAAGACATAGTGCAGCAAGCTATAAAAAACACAACTACGGAATCTGGCTGTTTATTTAACCAGCCACCCACAGTTAGTATAACGATTTAAGCAGGGTGGGCAGGGTGAACAGGAGGGAGAAAATTATTACCTTGTCTTCTTCATTCCCGCCTCAGTCTCAACTAAGAGGCAGGGGGGAAAGGTGGGGGGATGTAAAAGAGGAATTGGGGACAAGGGGAAAGACTTGTTGCAAGTTTTCACTCAAGTCACCTTGTCTCTCCCTGCTCCCTGCTCCCTTGCCTCTTGTTCAACCTATCAATTTCAACTTGAAAGGCTACTGATGCTGGGAGCGATTTCGGCATCTGCTGATGTTTCGCCCACACGAAGGATTTTAGCTCCCAATTGCTGCAACTTCACATCAAGTCGATCGTAGCCGCGATCGAGGTGCTGTAATCCTTGAATGGTCGTTTTTCCTTCTGCTGCTAACCCCGCGATAACTAGCGCTGCTGATGCTCGTAAGTCTGTACCTAATACTGGTGCGCCAGACAATTTCGGCACTCCCCGAACGAAAGCAGCGTTGCCTTTAACACGAATGTCTGCCCCCAAGCGATTTAACTCTGAGGCATGACGCAAGCGATTTTCAAAGACGGATTCGTTAATCACGCTGTCGCCTTCAGCCAATGTCAGCAAAGACATGAATGGCGCTTGCATATCTGTAGGAAAACCTGGATGGTATTGAGTTTCAATATCCGTGGCCTTGAGGCTTTCTGCTGGCAGAATGTGTAAGTGTTCAGGCTTGTCTTCAATTATTGTCACCCCAATATCCCGCAACTTGGCAATCACTGGTACAAGATGTTCTGGAGCTACTGGTGAGAGGATAAGTTCGGAACGGGTAATTGCTGCTGCCAATAAAAATGTCCCAGCCTCAATGCGATCAGGAATGATACTGTAGTCAACAGAATGCAATTTGGGCACTCCTTCTACAATAATCCTGCTAGTCCCCGCCCCCTTAATCTTTGCTCCCATTGCGTTACAGAAGTTAGCTAAATCAACTACTTCCGGTTCTCTGGCAGCATTTTCGATGATAGTTTCCCCTTCTGCTAGGGTAGCAGCCATCATCAAGTTTTCCGTCGCTCCAACGCTGGCGATATCTAAGTAAATCTTCGCACCTTTTAATCTCCGGCTGCTGCCAGGGACGTAGGCGTTACAAATGCCATGCTCAATCTGCACCTCAGCCCCCATTGCTTGCAGTCCTCGCACATGCAAGTCAACTGGTCTTGCCCCAATAGCACAACCGCCTGGTAAAGGCATCTGTGCTACTCCTAATCTGGCAAGAATGGCACCAATGGCAAAAAAACTCGCTCTTAGCTGGGTAACTAGTTCGTAGGGAGCCTTTGAGGTTTTAATTTCGCTGGCGTTGATGTCTAAAATATCGCCTTGCCGGGTTAAACGTACACCCAAAGCCGATAACACCTGACCCATCCGCTCTACATCCGCTAATAAGGGAACGTTGCGGATACGACAATCGCCCGGACACAGCAAGGCTCCAGCCATGATTACCAGTGCTGCATTTTTTGCCCCGCTAATTTTCACATGACCTCGCAAAGGATGCCCACCCCAAATTTGCAAGACTGAGGAGTCTGCTTCTGGAGCAATTTTGGCATCTGGTAAGCTGGTAGAAGGATTGATAAGCCTACCTCCAAAAGTAATACGTATTTTATATGTTTGAAGTTGGTTTTGATTCTACAGTAAAGATTCAAATTGTCCACATTTTAGAACAGCATATTGCATAAAAAAATAATTTTTTGGTGAAAAATAATGGCTCAAAGCAAGCAATAGCAATTATTTTGAGCTTTTAAAAAATTTAATAAAAAAGAACGAATAAGTAGTACTTTTAAGCAAAATTAAATACTCAGTAAAATGACTTAAGTATTCTCTAAAAATCAATGCTGTACTGTTCAGTTAATATTTTGATTCGACCTAATCCCCTGAAAAATTTCGTTTCCAGTCTGAGCCTCTTAAAAGGAGGCATTAGGTTTTCACTTGACAAAGGTAAAACATAACGCAATAATAGGAAATTGTCGATAAAGACAAGTGCAAGCGGAACTGGCGGAATTGGCAGACGCGCTAGATTCAGGTTCTAGTGCCGCAAGGCTTCCGGGTTCAAGTCCCGGGTTCCGCATAACCAGTGCTGAGTGCCGAGTAGTGAGTGCTGAGAAGGAAAAACTCAGCACTCACTACTCAGCACTCACAACTAAAAAATGTTGACCAGTTTACAAAATTCCTTAGTTAAGCAAATTCGCAAACTCCACTCCACCAAGGAGCGAAACAAGCAGCAGTTATTTTTACTGGAAGGGACGCACCTATTGGAAGAGGCTTGTGCGGTGAATTACCCACTAGAAACAGTGTGTTGTACTCCGGATTGGCAAGCAGCCCATTCGTCACTTTGGGAAGAAGCTTGTAGTAAAAGCGAGCGCGCCGAGATTGTCAGCGAGGAAGTATTAAATGCGATCGCTACTACAGTTCAACCTGATGGTGTGGTAGCAACGGCAAAACGAAGGGATAGCCAAACTCAACTACCATTGACTGGTTTAGTTCTAGCTTTAGAAACAGTACAAGATCCGGGAAACCTAGGTACGATGATTCGCACTGCGGCGGCGGTGGGAGCATCAGGTTTGTGGGTAAGTGAAGATAGTGTAGATTTAGACAGCCCAAAAGTTCTCCGGGCTTCCGCAGGACAATGGTTTCGCCTAGCAACAGCTGTAACCCAAGATTTAAAAGCTACAGTTCAACAAAGTCAGCAAGCAGGGATGCAGGTAGTGGCAACCTTACCCAGTGCGACTTTAACTTATTGGGATGTGGACTGGCGCAAACCCAGTCTGATTTTACTAGGAAATGAGGGGGCTGGATTGTCGGCAGATTTAGCAGCGATCGCAGATCAACAAGTCAGAATTCCTTTGAGTCCTGGGGTAGAATCTTTGAATGTAGCGATCACAGCCGCTTTAATGTTGTACGAAGCTCGGCGGCAAATGAGTCAGAGACGCGATTAATCGCGTCTCTACAAAAATTAAAACTCATAACTTTTCTTGGGTTTTTGTCTTCTCTTCAAGATATTGTTCAATATCAGCAACTGCGTCCTCAAGGGCCGCTAAATCAATAGCGATCAAATCTTGAGCGACTTCGATTTCACTGAGATTAGTATTATGCAGTTGGGGGAGCTGTGGAATTTCTTCTTCCTCAGTTGAAATTTCTTGTAATATATCCTCCAACTGATCGAGGGATTGCTGAAACACTTGATCGGCGACGCGGCGCTGTTGTGGCTGAATTGGCTCCATAATATTGACTTGAAAATCCTGATTTACTGACCTAATTGTGATTGCAGCTTCTACAGATTTAAATTTTGCACTTGTAACATCATAGTTGTGTGCTGTATCAACTTTAGCAGTGGTTATCAATAATATCGATACTTAGCTTTGGTCACTTTTGCCAAGTTGTCTCCAATTGTTAGAACTTGTATTTTTGTAAAGACTATGGAATAATCCCAGAAGCTTGTACTTTAATTCGACCGATAAACCGTAGTATAATACCCAGTATGCGATTGCACTCTTGCGTCCCCAATAGTTGGTATTTAGTAGTACTGCGCGTCTACGCATTTACAAGGAAAATATTTTATGAGCAACATACAACTTTACTTTGCCAAAGCCTCCACCTTTTCCCAAAGAACCCGTGTGGTTTTCCTAGAAAAAGGAATTGACTTTAGCAGCACTGAAATTGACTTACAAAACAAACCAGATGGCTATACACAGATTTCGCGCTACGGCAAAGTCCCTGCGATCAAACATGGGGATATCGAAATTTATGAGTCTGCCATCATCAACGAATATCTTGATGAAGTCTTTCCAGAACCACCTTTATTACCCCGCGATCCAGGTGCTAAAGCGATCGCTCGGATCTGGATCGATTATGCCAACACTCGCTTTGTACCCGCCTTTAACAAATTCCTGCGTGGTAAAGATGCTCAAGAACAGGGACAAGGACAAAGAGAGTTTTTGGAAGCGTTATTGTACATTGAGCAAGAAGGACTAGGTAAGCTTTCTGGTAATGGCCCTTACTGGTTAGGGGAGCAATTGAGTTTAGTTGATATTAGCTTCTATCCTTGGTTTGAACGCTTGCCCCTTCTAGAACACTTCCGCAATTTCACTTTACCAACAGAAACCCCTGGCTTGCAGAAATGGTGGAATACCCTGCGCTCGCGCGAGTCAATTCGGGCTGTGGAAAATCCTACAAGCTTCTATTTAGAACGATTTGCCAAGATTCTTGGTGCGCCCACTCCCGTTGCTTCTGCTCAAAAATAGTTAATAGGTTACAGTCCCCTATCCGCCATCACTAAAACATTGTTGAATTC
This sequence comes from Nostoc sp. TCL240-02, assembly GCF_013343235.1. GTDB lineage: Bacteria > Cyanobacteriota > Cyanobacteriia > Cyanobacteriales > Nostocaceae > Nostoc. The sequence goes on from NZ_CP040094.1 coordinate 21,414, forward strand.
ACTGGGAGATTAACCCATGAGCTTAAACAGTCAATTATTCAAAGATATACCGCACGTTGAGGGAGAACTCCATTACCTCACCCCGACAGCAGAAAAACCTGTTAACTACACCTACGAACCACCGCCAGGTATTCCACAGCGAAGCGGGAAGTATGAGGTACATACACTCCCAATCTACGATGCTCGGATGATCGCAGAAAATGTGTCCTTAGATAAACAGGGATTCGCCTTGGTCGAACAGCATAGCACTGTTAAAGACTTTTACGATCAGGATGAGGTGCGCCGTGTTTACTACCCTGAAGCCGAGGAATTTCTTAAGGATTTGACAGGTGCCCAAAGGGTGATAGTGTTCGATCACAACCTGCGTAATGCCGAACGAGCGAAGCAGGGCGAACAAGGCATAAAGACACCAGTCAGGGGCGTACACAACGACTTCACCGCCAAGTCTGGTTATAGTCGCGCCCGTACCGTGTTGGAAGCAATCGGTACTGAAGACCCTGATGAGCTTCTGCGGCACAGATTTAGTGTAGTCAACCTCTGGCGAGCGATCGCAGGGCCAGTTCAAGAGTCTCCATTAGCGGTGTGTGATGCCCAAAGTATCGCACCGAATGACCTCGTGGCTACCGATCTTGTATATCGCGATCGCGTTGGCGAAACCTACGCAGTCACGTACAATCCAAAACATCGGTGGTTCTACTTTCCGCAAATGCAACGGAACGAAGCGCTACTTCTCAAGTGTTTTGACTCAGAGGAAGAAGGTTTGGCGCGGTTCGCTGCCCACACCGCATTCGATGACCCAACAAGCCAGCCAGATGCCCCACCACGTGAGAGTATCGAGTTGCGGACGTTAGTTTTCTATGCCGCATAATTAGCAGGGGGCAGGGAGCAGGGGAGCAGAGGGGAAAGAGGTAATTTTTAATTCTCTCCCCATGCCCAATCCCCAATGCCCCATGCCCAATCCCCAATGCCCCTAATTCAATTCAAACCTTGCTTGAAAGAAGCGGAGATACTTCGGCTCATAAATCATTTTGAGTCCGCATAGGCGATCGCGATTATAATAAACCTCTTCAACTGCTTCAGCAGTCAAATCCATGTGAGCCTGGGTATAAACACGGCGGGGAATAGTTAAACGGACTAGTTCTAACTCTGGATAATAGTTATCGCCTGTTTCTTTATTGCGCCCTGCGGAAACGATGCCCCGTTCCATTGCCCGAATGCCTGCCTCTAGATACAGTTCTGCTGCTAGACGTTGTGCCGGAAATTGGTCTTGGGGGATTTGTGGTAAAAAGCGTTTGGCATCTAAATAAATGGCATGACCACCAATCGGCACAACAATTGGAATACCCCAATCTAAAAGCTTTTGTCCGAGGTATTCAACTTGACCAACACGGGCACGAATATGATCGTCATGAACTGACTCTTCTATACCGCGTGCCATAGCTTCCATATCCCGGCCAGCCATACCACCGTAAGTATGTAAGCCTTCATAAATTACAATGAGGTTACGTGCTTCATCGTAAAGATTATAGTCATTGAGAGCTAGCCAACCGCCGATGTTAACCAGTGCATCCTTCTTGCCACTCATAGTGCAGCCGTCGGTATAGGAGCAAAATTCGCGTAAGATGGTAGCGATCGCCTGATTGGAATAATCCTCTTCCCTCTGCTGGATAAAGTAAGCGTTTTCCACAGCGCGGGTGGCATCAAGAATAATGCGGATACCGTGGGTTTGAGCTAACTGATGTACCGCCCGCAGGTTAGCCATAGAAATCGGTTGTCCGCCAGCCATATTCACGGTTCCGGCAACGCTAATATAGGGAATACGTTCTGCTCCAACTCGCTCTATTAGGTCTGTGAGCTTTTGTAAGTCTACATTACCCTTGAATGGATGCAGTGATTGGGCATCGTGGGCTTCATCAATAATCACATCAACAAAAGTGCCGCCAGCCAATTCCTGATGCAGTCTGGTTGTGGTGAAATACATATTGCCAGGTATGTAGTCTCCTGGTTTGATCAGTATTTGAGAAAGAATGTTTTCTGCACCACGCCCTTGGTGAGTGGGTACAATATGGCGATAGCCATAATACTTTTGGATGCTTGCTTCTAAATTATAGAAATTTTTGCTACCGGCATAAGCTTCATCACCTAGCATCATCCCCGCCCACTGATAATCACTCATAGCTGAAGTACCGCTATCAGTGAGCAAATCAATGTAGACATCTTCAGAACGCAGTAGAAAAGTATTGTAACCGGCTTGTGCGATCGCTTGTTCGCGTTCAGCGCGAGTAGTGATTTTTAATGGCTCAACTACCTTAATTTTATATGGCTCTGCCCAAGAGCGACGGCGGCGCGGAGAAGTTTGCTTGGCATCGGTCATAGATTCATTCCTCCTTCATGCAGGTAAGGCAAATATTTGCATACCATTTTGGGTGCTAATAGTTGCTGTTGCCAAGACCTTCATAAGTCGTTTTAGCGCTTTTTAGGGGCACACCACTTAGCTATTGGTTCAATTCGTGCTTGTTGAATCAATTCCAAAACTTGTGATTTATTACAACTATATGTAGATGCTAATAATTTCTCACCTTGTTTTTTTGCATCGTCGGCTGATATACCAAAGGTCATAATTTCTTCGTCTTGGTTAGCTGTAATTCTCTCAACTGGAATAATACAGATATATTGCGGTTCATTATGTCTTATTTGTTGCACCATTATTTACCTACCATTTCACTATTAGTTGTATCTATTTTAAAGTCTAGATAAATCACGAATGAAAGTGAAACATAATCAGTATTTAAGTAGTTTTTGGTTAAAAAATACTAGTTTTTACACATGGTTAAGGCAACGTTAAGAATTCTCTCAAAATTGCCAAATTTCTAAGTGTAAACAGTTACGTATGGGAAAATAAAGTTAAGCATCAACAAATATCTTTTTGTAAATTTTTGTTTATTAGATCGGTAATGCGTTAAGACACACGCTTTATCATAAACATCCCTAAACGGATTAATTTAAATCTCTGTTGATTAGTCTTTGGGAATTAGCAAATAAAGGCTGATGCCCCAAAGATGAACTTTTCTTTGCTCAATACAGGCTTCATATCTTGAGTAAGTGCAAGTTTAATAAAAATTGGAGGTTATAAAATGGCAATTCGAAATAACTTAGTTAATAATTTCTGGCAAAGAGTACAAAAAGATTCAGTTAGTTGGGGTTCGTTAGCTCTTTGGATAAGTGGATTAGTTGTTCTATTAGTAATGCTTACCATGTTTTCTAACGTTTAGGTTATTCTAGTTCCTGGGCAATAGCCTGGGAACTAACATCTGGGAGACTTTCATCCCTAGAAAACTCAAATTTATGAACTGCAAACTTTTGATAACAGTCGTAATGCTAGCTACTACTAGCTTTGTTACTCCTGTCAAATCTCAAGAACCTACTACCGACACACCAGTAAAATCGAATCAAGTTTTGAATGCTTGTATCCAAAATCAAGCAGAAACTTTGCCGAATCCCTTTAGTGATGTACCAAAAGACCATTGGGCTTTTAAAGCAGTTATGACTATGCACTACTGTGGTGCGTTCCGTAAAGCTACGCCATCAGCTTTATTTAATAAATTGCAACCAACAAATAGCCAGCAGCAACCGCAGAAAGAACCGCAGTTTGAAAAATAAAATAGGGGTCTTATAACTATATTAAATAGCAGAAATGAAGCCAATGAGTGAGAAGGATTGCAGAAAGACTGTCATCCAAACAGGCCAAAAAGTCAATTTTGTAGATATTGGCAGTTCATTTTTGCCTGCCTTTGAAAAGATAACGAGTGTTCTAGTCGTACCTTTTACTAAGGATGGTTTAATTGTATGCGCTCTCCTTGACCGTGGTATTGACCTCCCTGGGGGACATGTGCAGATAGGCGAATTGACTTTTGAGGAAACTGCAAGACGAGAAGTTATGGAGGAGGTAAAAGTAACTTTAGGAGAATTAAAACTTGTGAAATTTATCCAGTCTGATTTTTACGGTAGTCAACCTGAGCAGCTTACATACCTTGTGGTTATGACTGGATTTGTTGAGGAAATAATCTCTAACAATGGCTACAACGGTCTAAGCTTATGTACACATGAAAGTATGGGAAGAAACATTATAGATATTGATGAATTTATCTCTCAATATCAAGCAGGCGATAAAAATGATATGCGTCAAATTGTGCTAGACGCAAAAAGTATGCTATTCGGCATCTAATGGTATTTTCGCTTTTTGAAACACCTGCTCAACAGTAAATTCTAGTCCCTCGAATAGGGAATCCGTGAGTAATTCGTCTCCCATATAAGTTTGTGGTGCTGCATCTGGATAAAAAACAGTAATACTTCTGGCTTTACTATCTACCACCCACACCCGTAGAATTTTAGCATCCAAATAGTTTTTGGCTTTAGCTGCCATTTGTCCAAAAGTTTGTCCGGGTGAAATAATCTCAATCACCAAGTCAGGAGAAACAGGACAAGCTTCGTTTTCATCCCAGTTACTGGGTAAACGTTCATAAGAGATGTACAAAATATCTGGTGTTGGTACCCAATCTCGCCCCCGACGAGTTAATGCAACAGACCATTCCGGGCAAACTTCTCCTTTACCTTCCCATGATTGCTCAATCAAGTTGAGAAGGACACGGGTAAGTTTTGCGTGAAAAAATTTTGGTGACATTTTAGGAATTGCTTGACCATCAACAAGTTCATAAGTTATGTCTCCTTCACCTGGTGGAAGATTTAGGAACTCTTGCAAAGTTAATTTATTTTTGGCTTTGAGTATCATGGCTCAGTAATTCGTAATTCGTAATTGAAGGACAGAATAACTAATTTTTATTCTGACTCCTGAATTCTTCAAATTGTTTACATTTCCCGCAAGACTTGCCGAATAATATCTGATGGCACTTCATCGGTAACTGTAACTACACCAATCTCTGTTGGTAAAACAAACCGCACTTTTCCTGCTTTGACTTTTTTATCTAGTTGCAACGCCTCAATAATTCCTTCAATATCCACCCCAGATGGTAACTGAGTCGGTAAACCCGTTTTTTGAATTAAAGCATTTTGACGTTCTGTATCTTCCTTTTGCCACATTCCCAATTCCACAGCAATTTGACCAGCTGCTACCATACCAATAGCCACCGCTTCACCGTGATTCACTAAACGATAACCAGTCAAGCTTTCCACTGCATGACCGATGGTATGTCCATAGTTGAGAATTGCGCGTAATCCGCCTTCTTTCTCATCTTTGCTAACAACGTCAGCTTTGGCTTGACAAGAGCGCGTTAATATGGTTTCTATTAGCTCAGGTTTTACATAGCGGAGTTGGTCAAGCCGTTTACTTGCTTCCAACTGGGCAAACAATTCAGCATCCCAAATTACACCGTACTTAATAACTTCTGCCATCCCTGCCCGAAATTCGCGCATCGGAAGAGTTTTCAACACATCTGGGTCAATCAAAACCAAGCGCGGTTGATGGAATGCCCCAATTAAATTTTTTCCGTGGGGATGATTTACGCCAGTTTTGCCACCAATTGCCGAATCTACCATCGCCAAGAGAGTTGTAGGCACTTGGACAACATTAATACCCCGCAACCAGGTTGCGGCGGCAAAGCCAGTCATATCGCCAATCACACCTCCGCCCAAAGCCACCATCGTCGCAGAACGTTCTAGGCGGTTTTCTAAGGCGACATCGTAGAGTTTTTGGATAGAATTAAGGGTTTTGTAGCGTTCACCAGGCGGTAGGGTGCAGCTAGCGACTTCAAATCCCGCAGATGTCAGGGATGTAATTGCTCTTTCCCCATAATGCTTAAAAATCGTCGGATTAGAAACTAGCAGTACTTTCTTGCCTAGCTTCAGATTGGCCATCTGTTGACCCAGTTGATCTAAACTCGAAGGTGCGATAGCAATCTCATAAGATTGCTCTGGTAAATTTACATTAATTACAGAAGTCATTGCTTAACCCCAAAGAAGCGCCCGTGGGCTGTATTCTATCGCAATCTGAGGGACTGGAGACTGGGGACTGGGGGAGCAGGGGGAGAAGAACTATTAGTTATTGCCCAATGCCCAATGCCCAATGCCCAATTCCCAATTCCCAACAACTAATGATTCAATATATTTAGGAAGTATTGTGGAGAAAAATAAATGTTTGCAATTGCAGCTTACATCGGCTTTTTAGCTTTGTTCTTTGGTTTGGCTGTCGGTCTGTTGTTCGGTCTGCGGACTGCCAAGATAATTTAACCAAGACTATTGTAGGACGGGTATCTTGCCTGCTCTCGGTCAGGGACGGGTGAGACACCCATCCCTGATTGAAGATATTTATCCTACAACAGCCGGACTTGCTAACTTCTCCTGCCTTTGGGAAGGTGGACGCATCCCCAAACCAAGCAAATTAAGCATTTCTCGGTCAGTATCGTAATCTGGACAGGGAGTTGTCACCGTCAACATTTTGTTGTCATCGCTGGAAAATATAGAATTGGCTCCCGCCATAAAGCAGAAAGCTTGTTCAACTTGAGAAAGTCTAGCCCTACCAGCACTAAGACGCACATCAGAAGCTGGCATTAAAATTCTGGCTGTGGCAATCATCCGCACAATATCCCAAATGGGGACATCAGGTTGATTTTCTAAGGGTGTGCCCGGCACTTGTGAAAGAATATTAATTGGTACTGACTCTGGATGCGGATGTAAGTTTGCCAGAGTTTGTAACATCCCAACCCGGTCATCGACAGTTTCGCCTAAACCAAGGATACCACCAGAACATACGGTAACATTGGTTTGACGGACATTCTCGATTGTATTTAAGCGATCGCTATATGTTCTCGTGGTAATAATTGTGTTGTAATATTCCTGCGAGGTATCTAAGTTATGGTTGTAGGCGTAAAGTCCCGCTTCTTCTAGTTTCCTGGCCTGATTTGCTGTCAACATACCCAGAGTGCAGCACACTTCTAAACCCATTGCGGTTACATCCTTGACCATTTCCAGGACTTCCTCAAATTGTGAGTTATCTCGGACTTCGCGCCAAGCAGCACCCATGCAGATGCGGCTAACACCGGTTTCTTTAGCTTTCTGGGCGATGTTAACAACGGTTTCCTTTTCCAGGAGTGCTTGCGCCTTCACCTCTGTTTTATAGCGCGAAGATTGGGCGCAGTAGCTACAATCTTCTGGACAACCTCCTGTTTTAATAGATATAAGCTTACAAACTTGTATTTTTGTTGGGTCATGATATTGGCGATGCACGCTAGCAGCTTGATAAATAAGCTCTAGCAATGGCATATTGTATATCGCCTGAATCTCTAATTCCTGCCAATCGTAGCGTATTCCCACCACATCACTATCCTTCTTGTAGACTGGGTTGAATCTTGAGCTGTCTTTTGGTTGAATTTCCTGCGGTACAGCGTTTGGGCAAAGCGATTTTATCGAAGTTATGCCCCGTACTGTGCTTTATCACCCATTGGCTCTCAATCCTTGCGCTCTAGATATTAGACATCAGCTTATCAAGATTTTGGTGGAATGGCAGATTACCAGCAAAAATACTTACCCTATCTGTTGTAGAGGGCATTGTATAAAGCTGTTCTGAGTAAAGAAGTGAAATTCACCTCTAACTGCTGCTGCAAAACCGTAGGTATGAGAGAATTTATAAAATTTAGAGAATGTGCTGGGAAGAGATCCCGTCGATTATGATATCAGAACTGCCACTAATTACTAGCGATCGCCTATTATTACGAGCGGCGATTCATGAAGATATACCTCAAATTCTTAAATACTTCATTTATAACAAACCTTATCTCACCCCATTCTACCCTCTATGGGCTGATGGTTTTTTCACTGAAGAATATTGGCAATATCAGATAGAGAATAGTTTTCTCGAATTTATTAATGGGCAATCATTAAAGCTATTTATTTTTACAAAAAGAAATCCTACTGTAGTTATTGGAACCGTAAATTTTAGCAATTTTGTAAGAGGAGCCGCTCATTTCTGCTACGTGGGATATAGCCTTGCTGAAAGTAAACAAGGTAAAGGATATATGACAGAAGGGCTAAAAGCTGCAACTCAATATCTCTTTCAAGAGTTAAATTTTCACCGAGTTATGGCTAATTATATGCCTCATAATCGGCGCAGTGGCAGTGTTTTAAGAAGGCTCGGATTTGTCATTGAAGGATATGCTAGAGACTATTTGTTAATTAATGGACAATGGGAAGATCATATTATGACAAGTCTTACAAATACTAATTGGCAAGTACCAAAATTTTAAACAGCTATTTTCTAGTAGTGTAGAGATACCGAGCTTATTAAATAAGTTCAATATACGTGTGCTATATTTATACACAACCAATTAACAATATTGAGATATTAACTTGCAATATCTATAAATTCATAATAAATCCATAATAAATACACAACAACTCCACAAGCAAATGCAAGAGTAATATTTATTCACCATCTGGTTAATGAGCCAATGGACGAATTTGTTTTAGATTATTGAGGAGTTTTTCAAAATGTCTATTAATTCTATAAAGCGCTTATCTGTATTTTCTACTATCTTCGCTTTTACTACCATATTGCACGGAGTGGTTTTGGCAGCAGCAGTTCCAACTTCCCCCACTACACCAGGTTTAACAACTCAGAATAGTCCTACAGCACACCAAAAACTTAATATTACAAAGCAACAGCGTTTACAAATCCAGCTTGCTCGCCAGCAAAGAGATAAGAATATTGAAACTCTATTAAACCCGTCTCAAGCCACTAAATTTAAGGCAGCACTACAATCCCGTCAGAGAATTAGAATAGTGTTAAAATCTTTGGATCTGAATCAAGATCAACAAAAACAGGTTCAATCAATTTTGCAAACTTATAACCAACAAGTAAAACAAATTCTATCTTCACAGGCATCACAACCAACATCAAACTCAGTAGGAATTACTTCACCAACATCAAATCCAATAGAAACTACTCAACCAGTATCGCAACCAATTAAAAAGTAAAAAACTCAGTTTGATTTAACGAAGGTTAAGTTTCCGAAGACTGGCGGATTTGATGCAAACTTCGGTTAAGCCAGTCTTCATACCAATCATAAAAAATTAAAGGCTGCCCCTGGTCGCTATTTGGATGAGAATCATCAGGGTCGGTATCATGGAAAAAACTACAAAAATCCAAAGAAGCAGGATATATTCCATTATCATTAGTACGGTCATCTATCCAGATTTTTCCTGACTGCTCCCCGGTAATGACTAATATTGCATCAATTCCACAACCATAAGTTGTAATGGTGAGAGTACCCTGGATAAACTTATTGTCAAAGTAAGCATCATTTCTATTGTTGATAATCAAATCTAAATCATTCCACGCTTCTGTTAAAGGAAATGGTTTAGAGAGAATTTCGTACTTCTCTTGGTATAGTTTTTCTGCGATGATATCTTCATATTCAATTCCTGATAGTCCAGATAAGCCGTATCCTGGCCCCGCACCACCATTGCCAATTTCTAAGAGAAAGTTTTTATATTCACTTGGTAAACTAATATTGTATCTAGATTCAAACACTTGAATATCTTTGTTACTCAAGCAAGGTTTTAATTGATATTGGTGTGATTCTGAACCAAAAACCTCAAATGTAGCGTCTAAAATAGCTAATTGAGTTAATTTTTTCTTTAATTGCAAAACTTTATTCATTATGCGCTCTAGATTTTGATGGTGGCGCTGCCATATTTTAGATATGGTAGCTTTTTGTGTCTATGCTGATGTTGAAGCCAGAGGTAGTATTAAGGGAAGAATGAATTAAGCTTTGCTCGTAATGACTCTGGCTGAAACTCCAAACTACAAAAATTCTAGCAATCCTCTTCTCTCCCTCAACTACGAAAGCGCCTTAGAATCTCTAGGTGATGACTACTATGATGAGGTGGCAGCAGCAGAATTTCCCCAACACCTCTTGCGTTGGCGTAACGATGCACTACTACCTCGTTTGGGTTTAGACCCTCAAGTAGTTAAAGACGAAGATTTCATCACAGCTTTTGGCCAGTTTCAGGGGCGCAAACCCTTGTTAGCACTACGTTACCACGGCTATCAATTTGGTGAATATAACGGACAGTTGGGAGATGGTAGAGGCTTTCTCTACGGGCAAGTCCGCGCCATTGATGGCGAATTATACGATTTTGGAACTAAAGGCTCTGGAAGAACGCCCTACTCCCGTGGTGGCGATGGTATGCTCACGCTCAAAGGTGGGGTGCGGGAAGTTCTTGCTGCGGAAGCACTGCACCATCTAGGTGTACGTACCTCGCGCTGTCTGAGCATGATTGAAACAGGTTTACCCCTCTGGCGGGGTGATGAACCTTCGCCTACCCGTTCATCTGTGATGATTAGAATGAGCAGTTCTCATATTCGGTTTGGCACTTTTGAGCGACTGCACTATTTTCAGCGTCCAGATTTAACTAAGAAGTTGTTAGACCACGTAATTGAGCAGTATTATCGACACTTAAGTACTGAACAAGATCAATATGTCTTGTTTTACGCCGAATTAGTTGAACGGGTTGCAAAACTAGTAGCGCAGTGGATGGCGGCTGGCTTTTGTCATGCAGTCCTGAATACTGACAATATGTCGATTACTGGAGAGAGTTTTGACTATGGGCCTTACGCCTTTATTTCGACTTATAACCCATCCTTTATCGCTGCATATTTTGACTATTATGGACGCTACTGTTACGGTAATCAACCAAGTATTTGTCAACTGAATTTACAAATGCTCCAAGAACCTTTAAAGGCAATTATTGATAAAGGCGAAATGGAAGCTGCATTAGAAAGGTTTGATGAATATTATCAAGCTGAATACAGTTCTTTGATGTTGAAAAAGTTAGGTTTTGTGGAGTTGCCACATCCACAAGCTACGGAACTGTTGAATCTCACGGTTGAATTCTTGAAAGATAGCCAAGTTGGTTATCACCAGTTTTTTTATGAGATGGCTCGGACTTTTTCATCAAAATGGCGAGATGAGCCAGGTTTTGTAATGAACAATTCAGATATTGTGCCAGTACCGGGTGCGTTGGGAATTTTTGATGATTGGTGCATACTATACCATAAAATCTTGAATGATTTTGATAGCGATCGCACCGATGTAATTGCCCAAACACTAGCTGTTCATAATCCGAAAACGACACTATTAAGACCTGTGATTGAGTCTACTTGGGAAGCAATTGCTCAAGAGGATAATTGGCAACCTTTTTATGAGTTAATCCAGGCGATTCAGTTTAGAAAATAGTAAAATCACACCTATTTTCTTTTTAATCTGGATAGCTTATTGAGATTATATCTGGTGTAATTTACACCACGAGTAATCTAATAAGAGACGTTGCATTGCAACGTCTCTACAAAAACTTTTAACTAAATTGTATAGACATAGCAGTCCAAATTGAATTGCGAGAAAATACGTAGGTCGGTTATCAAATATAAAAGTAAAATTTTATTCAGCCTTGGTGATTATAAATCACGGTTACACAGACTAAATTCCAAAGTTCTGAGGCTCTAAAACCAACCTCAGAATTATTTTTGCCTGCGTGGGTGATTTTTTCACTCCATGTACGTGGACGATAGTTTATGTAGCAGCAAATTTTATTCACTTATTGATTCCAAATTTCTCTATCGCATCTCATAAAATCTTAAAAAAATGAATCAGATATACATATCTTATGCATGGAAAGATAACAAGAGTGAATTAGGTAGTCAACGCGAAGAATTAGTAGATAAAATTTGCACTGCACTTGTTTCTGAACGTTACAACTTAATTCGCGATCGCAACTATTTAACGCTAGGTATAGCGGTTATCAGTCTTGTGAGGTACAGTAGCAGCAGTGAGTAAACCAACCCAGCAAATTCTCTATTGTCACTTCTGCGAATGCCGTATCTAATGCCTGGAGTAAATCAGGGTATGTCCTTGCACCGATGCGACGGAGAATGTTCTTAATCTTGGACCAACAATTCTCAATCGGTGAAAAATCGGGAGAATAGGGGGGGAGATAAATGAGATGAGCGCCAGCAGCGATGAGCAAAGCTTCAAGTTCATCACTTTTATGGATTGAGCAGTTATCCATGATCACCACTGCACCAGGCCAAAGTTTGGGTACGAGCTTTTGGGCGATGAAGGCATCAAAAGTCAAAGCATCGATAGAACCTAAGCCACTCCATTGGGTGAGCAGTCCTTTCAAGCTAATTGCACCAATTACCGAGACATTTTTCCCTTTGCGGTTGGGCTTTTGAGCATAGCCTGAAGGCCAGGCAAGGCGCGGGCACATTTGCGGATGAAGGACAGATTAACTCCCGATTCATCTAAGAAAATCAGCTCTTCGACGGGTATCCCCCTCAAGAGTTTCCAGTACTCAAATCGGGCTAGTTGGACTTCATCACTACCTTTTTTTGTGAGGTGGAGACTTTTTTTTTGAGGTTGAGGTGAAGTTTCCAGCGAACCATCCGATTCACCGTAGCTACCCCAATTAAGACCTCTGTTTTCTCGTAAAGTCGTTCCCGCAATTCGCTTAACGTCGCATCGGGCTGTGCTATGACGAGTTGGCGCAGGATTTCTAACTGTTCAGCATTCAACTTTGTTGCTGTCTGCTCAGTCCGCACCTTGGGGCCTATCATCCCCAATTCTCGATGGCGTTTGAGTAAATTTTGCACAAAACTTAAGGTGACACCAAAGTTTTTAGCCAGTTTTCGTTGGGAAATGTCACCGCAGGCATAAGCATCAACTATTTTTTGACGCAAGTCGAGAGAGTAGGCTTTCATCACCACCAATTATCAGTAGAATTGCTCTCTCCTACTGTACTGAAGTAGACTGATAACCGCTATAAGAGTATACACGACTTCATGCAGGAAATCGGGCGCGGAAACTATGTAATTGTCGTTGTCAGCGACAAATATTTGCGCTCGGAATACTGTATGTTTGAAGCTGTTGAAATCATGAAACGCAAGGATTATGAACAAAAAGTTTTTCCTGTGGTTTTACAGGATGCTAATGTTTATACCAAAGAAGGTAAGAGCGAGTACATAAAATATTGGAAGCAACAGAAAGAAAAAATCAAAGAACTCATCGGTTCAGAACGAACTTCTCATGAATATTCAGCAATGCATGATGTTGCTGATAAAATTATGGAAATTTCGCAAAAAATTGATGAATTCATGTTTTTCATCTCAGATAAATTAAGCATTGATCCATCTCATAACTTTAATGTATTTATTAATCAGCTTACTGACGCTATTAAAAATGATGCTGTTAAACTTAGAAGTAAAAAGAGCATTTTAGTTGCAGGTACAGGAAACTTTCATATTCCTAATGAAGTCAATTGGTGCGCTCAAAAGCTTGGGGCGAAAATAGCAGAATATAACTATAACCTGATTACTGGTGGATGGCAGGGAGTAGATTATGTTGTAGCTGATAAGTTTGCTGAAAAAATCACGCAACAAAATATCCGCCTAACCGATAAGTTAACTCACGTTGTTCCACGAGAAAAACAACCTGTCTTTAAGGGTGGAAAAGTCGAATACACTGAGTCAGGTATTAATGAGTGGCTCGATTGTTTGCGACATTCAGATTTGGTGATTCTTGTGGGAGGCGTTGGCGGAACGTATGAAACTTATCTGTATGCTAAACAAGAAAAAATTCCGGTGATTCCTATTGTATGCACTAATGGAGATGCCAAAAAAGTGTTCGACGAAATGCTGGCAAATTGGGATAGTAAATTAATGGGAAATATCTCACCGGAAAAATTTAAGTCACTGAATCAATATATCAATGACCCTTCAACAGCAGAAGATGTAGTCAATGATGTTATGGATATCGTTAACGAAATTATTTTTGCAAAAACCATGCTAAATACTCAGGATAAGCTCATCTAATTTGGTATAAAGTTAACTTGAAAAATCAAAGAAGAGGGATATCTACTTTGATTATAAAAACTAAACAGTTTAGTTTGCTCCTGTGTATCACCTATGCTATATCTGCCCCGATTTGCTGGTTATAAGCTTTTTTAAAGGCTGCTATCCCTTCTTAGCAAGTTATGTCAAACCCGGCTTGCATCCCACTCATAACAAAACTTTTTGTCAATTATGTTCCCGGACGAGAGCGAATATGATCGGGTATATGATGACGATCACCTAATATTTCTAACAAAGGGCCATTAACGTCAAATTTAACCATACTTACCGACGCGACCAAAATATTCACCCGATAGCGATAGCGTCCCAAATCAATTCCCAGTAAACTGCAAAGCATAATCCGAATCGTGGCTTTATGGGAAACTACTAAAACATTACCTTGGTGATGTTTTTCTTGAATTTCAGCAATTACAGGCATAGAACGGTTAGCAATATCTACCGCAGTTTCTCCACCTAGTGGTGCATTCCAAGCGGGTTCTGTCAACCATTTTACATAGTTTTCTGCGTAATTCTCTTGAGCAAACGATTTACTCTTCCTTTCCCATTCGCCGTAACTACCTTCTCTAAGTCCGTCACGCAACTGCATATCCATACCGATAGCATCACAAAATGGCTTGGCAGTTGCAATTGTGCGCTTCATCGGGCTAACATAAACCGCTTCCCACTTCAATTTTTGATAAACATCGGCGAAACCGGATGCCATCTGCATCCCCTCTGTTGTCAACTCCGCATCAGTTTCACCGCAGAAATTACCACTTTGACTAAAAGTAGTCTCTCCATGTCGCAGTAAATATAAATTGAGTGTCATAGCTTATATCGCGATTGGGATAAAGGAGTTGGTGCAAAAACAAAGTACCATCAATCTCGGAATCGATTATGTGACACCAGGACAAAGTAATCAACCAAAAAAGTCAATCCAACACAAACTTTTGAAAAGTTCTACTTTTCTCTAACCCTCTGTGTCTTCTGTACTGCTAACTAAATTGCTGGGCATAAAACCGCGCGTAGCGATGCTCTAGGGCTAATAATTCTTCATGGGTTCCTGATTCGACAATTTGTCCCTGTTCGAGAACTAAAATACGATCGCACCGTCTCACGGTTGATAAACGGTGAGCAATAATAAATACTGTGCGTTTTTGCATCAGTCTTTCCAGCGCTTCCTGTACTAGTGCTTCTGATTCAGAGTCTAATGCTGATGTCGCCTCATCAAGAATCAAGATTTGGGGATTGAGGAGAACCGCACGAGCGATCGCAATTCTTTGTCTTTGTCCTCCTGATAAGTTTACCCCACGTTCACCCACCCAAGTCTGATAAACCTCTGGCAGTTGGCTAATAAATTCATGGGCATTAGCAATTTTCGCCGCCTCTTTCACTGCTTTTATATCAAAAACATCTTGTCCAAAAGCGATATTTTGAGCAATCGTCCCCGAAAACATGATGGTTTCTTGAGGAACAATCCCAATTTGTCGCCGCAGACTATGCAGCTTCACATCCCGAATATCAACATCGTCAATGAAGATTTGCCCCACTTCAGGGTCATAAAAACGGGGGAGGAGATTCACAAATGTGGTTTTACCTGCACCAGAAGCACCCACAAGAGCGATCGCTTCACCTGGCGATACCAATAAACTGATATCTTTTAATACGGGTTCACCAGGCTTATAGGCAAAGGAAATATGACGATATTCTATTTTGCCCTTAACTGGGGGGAGAGCGATCGCATTGAACTTTTCAATCACCGTTGGCTGAATTGCCATCAATTCAAAAACGCGGTCAACGGATGCCTCACCCTGCTTAAATTCGTTGTAGTTGTTAGTAGTGTGACCAATGGGATCAATTAACAGCGCCGCCGCCGCCAGATAGCTGAAAAAATTCGCCACTGTCAAGTTATTTTGGGAAATTTGCCACGCTCCCACAATTAGTAACGATAACGCACTTAAAGCTTCCAGAAATCCCACTATGGGAATCTGAATCGCTTTGAGGCGTTCGGCTGAGTATTTGGCTTTGAGACTGCGTTCTGCTTCATGACCAAAGCGGGCAATTTCGTAATTTTCAGCAGCAAAAGCCTGTACCAAACGAATACCGTTGAAAACTTCCGCGAGAATGGCTGATAAACCCGACACGCGATTTTGACTTTTTAAGGAATACTTGCGTAAACGTTCACCAAACCAGCCGACTAAAATACCCATCAGTGGTGCAACTATGACTGTTGCTAATGTCAGTTGCCAATTCAGGTAAATCATGTAAATCGGAATTGCCACCAACTGCAAAATACAGGGGATAAAGTCGTGAAATCCTTTATTTACCACTTCGCCAACCCGGTCAACATCTTCTGTGAGGCGGTAAGATAAGTCACCTGCTTTTGCGGTTTCAAAATAGCTGAGATTTAGCTTTTGCAGATGGGCGTAGACTTGCTGGCGGAGATGAAAAGCAACTCTTAAAGAAGCTTTCGCCATGTACATATCTTGTATAGACTGAAACAAGCCTCTGACAAGAAAGACTAAAGCACAGCTGCCAGTTATTTGAGCGATCGCTACTACATTACCCTGTGCAAAGGGAATTGCCAATTTACCGGCAAGATTTATCAACAATAATGTCGCCAGCACGTATCCCAAGATCCCAATAAGTCCCTTGGTGATGGTTTTCCACTGGAGTCGGATATAAGGCAGCAGTTGCCAGTAATTAGAACGGGTTTTCAAGCTCGAAAGTCCACAACGATATTTATCCTTTGTTTGACGCTATCAGTTTTTGGGGAGTTTCTGAACAGTTCACTAATTAGTTACAAACTGTTTTAGCGACTATGGCCAGTCATTAATGTCTGTTTACAACATGGTTGGGTCAATTTATCAAAAGTTGTTTTGGGGTTAGAAAAGAATTTGTAACCACGTTTTAGGTCACTAGCACTTTGAAATATTTGTGATACAGGCTCACCATATTTTACTTTTAAAACCTCCGCAATTAAAACTGCTCTGTTGGTCAGACGTTTGTCACCAAAATCACAATTGCGGTACGGATTCGCTTCTAAATCCTGTATTGTTTTTACCTGACCTATTTTCAGCAAATACAACGCTTGAATCCATTCGCGACTTGATACTATTTTTTGTTTTCTCAGCAGCTCCTGTAATTCCTCTGCTGACTCCAGCCATCTTTGCTCGTTAATATTTATTCCTTCTTTATCTGTATCACAGTTTTAGTGAATTGGTATTAATCCTTTTTTGATGGGGGAGAGTGAACAACTACCTTACACTTCCTTGATGCACTACCAAATTTAGCTCTAATCCTTCTCCTTAATTATTCGTTACATACTTATAAATTTTCTCCACGACTTACTTATGTCTAAATATTTAAATATCTAAACTTGAATTTTCAATTTTATTTAGGCAAAATAAATTCATCTGGCAGCCATTACAAATTAGTTATCAATAAATTTTGATGACTACATAGAAGATATGTCTAAATCGTTACAGGAGGTATGATGAGTATTTTTTTAATGTCAAAATCAACTTTTCTTAGCTTGTTTAATAATTCATTTTCGCCGAATCAAAATAAATGTAAACTAATAAAATATAAAAATAAATATTTATTGAGCATATTGTTAACTACTTTAACAGTACTCAGCTTAGATACTATTTTTAATTTTCAGGCATTAGGTAGTAGCGGGAGAAATTTTCTTTGGGAAAAAGTTCAGAAATGTGTAGCAAACCAGCAAGGCAATCCTCCTAAACCAGACCCATGTTTATATGTAGATATTAACAATAGATATGTTGTGGCAAATGGGAGTCATTCAGTTGAATATTTATTACTCCCAACTGATAAAATCACAGGTATAGAAAACCCTAGTGTATCCACGCAAAACAAACCATATTATTGGCAATATGCATGGGAAGCTGCTAAAACTTACATACCACAAATAAAACCTAAGATAAAAAACCCAGCTCAATATGGATTGGCTATTAATTCCAAACAAGCGCGTGGTCAAGATCAATTACACATTCATATTTCTTGCATTAATAAAAAAGTGAGTAAAGAACTTGAGCAAAATGATAATAATATTCCTAGTGGAAGTTTTAAAAGTTTTATTTTAACTTTAAATAATAATAAATATAATATAATGAAGTTAACTAATAATTCCCTTGAAGCGAGTAATAATCCTTTCTATCTGGTAAAGAAATCCTTGCATTCATCACAAAATATGGCTGATCAAAGTATTGCTGTAGCGGGAAGAAGCAAGGGAGGATTTTATATTGTGAACACAGAAAGTAGTGGTGGTTATCAAGCAGCTGCTGAGAAGTTACTTGATGAAGATTGTAGCACTCAATAATCAAATGAGATTAAAATACCTTTTTTCTGGTTTTACCTGCTGAATGTGGAATTAAACCTTTATCCAGACTAAAAATTAGCCCTCTCCTTATTTATAAGGAAAGAGCTAAACTAATCTTCAAATTTAATTACGAATTACGAATTACTTAATATCCGCCTTCTTCTTCGTATTCTGGCTTCCTTTCCTTGACTTTTTTCGGAATATTCACAGGCTTCGGCTCATCTTCCCAAGCATCGCCGTCTACATCGTCATAATCATCGTATTCATCAACATAAGGCTTGCTGTAAGGCTTGGCTTCATATTTTAGCGGCTGCGGTTGTTGATACCTGTCGCTACCTGTTGCTTCACTCCAGTTATCTTCTTCCTCGTCTTCTTCGTATTGAATAGACTCATATTGCCGCGCCTTCATTACCTGACGTTGTGGCCTTTCTTCTTCCACATAGTCTTCTGTCCATTCCTCTTCGCGCGCTACGGGTTCGGGCGCGCGAACTCTCTGTTTAGGTGGCTGTAACGGCACACCACTAGGGAGTTGATTACCTGGTGCAACTTGGCGTGGTGGAGTATAGCCGTATTCTTCTTCTGCATCCCTCTCCCAAGGTGCTTTGCCGATACCCAAACGCTCTAGTAAACCAGTTGTCAACTGATTCACCCGTTCTTCGGCTCCTTCAAACACAATCAACCGATTGGGGCCGGTGCTGACAATTTCATCCACTGAGAACTCGTAAGTACTCAAAAATTGGTCGGGAATTTGGGGCAATCCTAAAGAAGCGATGACTATGGAGTTAAGTTTCCCGGTTTCGCCGTTGAACTTGAAGCCCCGAACTTTGCCTAGTACTTCGCCTGTTTCTGTAATTACTTCCCAGTTAATCAGATTGCTGAGAGATTCAACTTCGATATCTTCAATTACATCTTCATTATCAACCAGGATGACATCACCGATCTGGCTGATGTTGTTGAGGTACATATAGCGCGGTATGCCCGAAATGGAGATCAGGCTGTCTCGCAAACCAAGAGCCACAACCTCTCGTTGATCAATATCAACCCAGACTTGACTGATGATGCCTAGCCGCTTGCCGTTGTCGCGGGTAATCACCTGAGTGTTTAATATATCGGAACGTCTAATTATCTGTTCGGAGGTCATTCTATACCGAGTCCTGATCTCGAATCCGGTTTAACGCAACGTGCGACTGGTTCTTGAAACCCCTCTCCAAACCTCTCCCCCAGACGGAGAGAGGCTTTGATTTTTGCTCATCAACCCTTTTAGGGAAGGGGTTGGAGTTAGGTTTGAGAGCAAGTCACACATGACGTGGTTTATCTATACACTATTATTAACAAAAACTCAAGCAGATGTATTGGATGATTGTAATTTAATCCCCAAAACTTGAGTGTAAGCTCCTCGTGCTTGAGTAACGCCAATTGTGCGTTCGGCTGATTCTATCATCGGACGACGCAAACTCACAACTATAAATTGCGCTTGTTGTGACTGTTGCTTAATCATTCTAGCTAATCGTTCTACGTTTGCTCCATCTAAGAACATATCTACTTCGTCAAAGGCGTAAAAGGGCGATGGACGGTAGCGTTGAAGGGCAAAGATAAAGCTCAAGGCTGTAAGTGATTTTTCTCCCCCAGACATGGAAGCGAGGCGTTGTACGGGTTTACCTTTGGGATGAGCGACTAAATTTAGTCCACTGCTAAAGGGATCTTCAGGATTTTCGAGTTGCAAAAAGCCGTCGCCGTCCGAAAGAATGGCAAAAATCGATTGAAAGTTTTCGTTGACAGCATCGAATGCTTCTTTAAAAGCAAGTTGTCGCAATGTGGTAAAGTTTTCAATCCGCAAAAGTAGTTCGGTGCGTTCCCCTTCTAATGTCTCTAATTTTTGCGTCAGTTCTTGGAGGCGGTTTTGAGTGCGTTCGTATTCTTCTAACGCCAGCATATTAACAGGTTCCATCGCTTGTAAGCGTTTGGTAAGCGATCGCAATTCTTTCTGTAATTCTTCTAAATCTACCTTATCTGGAACCTCCGGCAACGGATTTGGTAATTCTGCTCCCATATCCCGTAACTGGCTTTGCAGTGCAATTAATTCCTCCCGCCGCTTCTCTTGGGTTTCTTTGAGTTTTTCGATTTCCCATTGCAATTGTTGTTGGCGCAAAAGATGCGATCGCACTTCCAATTCTGTAGCGTCGCGTTTTTGTTTTTCTTCTCCCAAATTTTGCTCCATTTGAGTTAACGATAAACGGGTTTGGGTGATTTGGTCGTCTATCGTTGTGATTTGGCTCAAGACGTGATGAATCGCGTCTCTACAAGAGGTTTTTTGGGTTTCGTATTCTGCGATGCGTGTCTCTGCTTCTTGGATTTTTTCTTGCGATCGCTGTTGCTGATTTTCCAAATTTTTTAATCTTTGTTCAGCTTCGCGTAATGCTGTCTCCCGTTGTTGTAATTGTTGCTCTTGAGTTTTAATTTTCACTTGGATTTGTTGCCATTCACTAGGGGTTTGGGATGCTTCTAACTCTGCTAAAGCGTGTCGCAATTGTTGCAGATGAGTTTCTTGTCCCGGTAATTCCCGATCTAAAATTTCTAATCGGGATTGAGCAATGGCTAACTTTTCACTGTTTTGGGCGAGTTGCGATCGCGTCCCCTCTAATTGTGCCGTTAAATTTTTAATATCTTTCTGCAACTGTTCTAATTGCAACTGCTGCTCGCGCCGCGCCTGACGAGCTTCTGCGAGTTCTTGGGTGAGTTTTTTGCTTCTGGCTGATAAAGTTGCGATCGCTTCAGTACAACGCTCTAAAACCCGCTCAATATCCACCAAACGACTTCTCAAAGCGATCGCTTCATCAGATTCCGCCGCTTCCGCATTGCCAAACCGCAAGGCTGAACGCTGGCTGTTACTACCACCAGTCATTGCACCACTAGTTTCCAGTAATTCCCCGTCTAAGGTGACGATGCGATACAATCCTAGATTTTTCCGCGCCGCCTCAAGGCTGGCAAATACGACTGTGTTACCGAAAACATAGCTGAATACATCTTTGTAACGGCGATCGCAATCGACTAAGTTAACAGCATAGTTAACGAAGCCACTGGCGAAACGCAGCGTTGCATCTTGAGTAAATTTAGGAGCGTGAATTTTATTCAGTGGTAAAAAAGTCGCTCTCCCTGCACGCTTCTGTTTGAGCAATTCAATACCGGCTGCGGCTACACCATCATCTTCCACCACAATATGTCCCAATCGCCCACCAGCAGCCATTTCTAAAGCTAGCTGATGACGGGGTTCCACTTTTCCTAATTGCACAACTAAGCCACAAAGTCCAGGCATTCCCGATTGTAAAATGACTTTACTAGCTTGGGTCCCTTGGACTTCTTGCTGTGCTTGCGTTTGCGCCTCTATTTTATCCAACTGGCGTTGTTTTTCCCGTTGTTCAAAAAGTAACCGCTTTTGGGTTTCCTGTTGGATTTGCAGTTCTTGTTCTGTGGCTGAGAGATTTTGGGCTAAATTTTGAATGGGTTCGCTAGAGGCGTTAAATTCTGTTTCAATTTGACTACATTCAGTTTGTTTTTGGGCTAACAGGGGTTCGTCGCGTTCAATTAACTGCGTTTGCTCTTGGATAAGTTGCTGTAACTGATTATTGCGTTCTGTGAGTTGTGCTTTTTCTGTGCGTTGCGGTTCTAGAGTTTGCAGCAGAGTTTCAATTTGGCGGTTGAATGCCGTTTGTTGCTGCACCCACGCTTCCGAAGCTGAGGCGATTTCGGCTGCTGCTTCGCGGGAGGTTTCTAAGGCTTGGTGCGCTTCGTTTCTTTGTTGTTGGGAAGACGCGATGAATCGCGTCTCTACAAGTTGGGTTTCGGCAATTTCTTCTAGGGAATGACGGTGTTTTTGAATTTCTTGCTGAGTTTGAGCGAGACGTTTGGCGGTTTCTTGGGAAGCCGTTTCTAATTCTGTTAGCTGACGCTGGAGTTGTTTTCGTTCTGCTTCTTGGGTGGCGAGGGCAGATTGTACTGCTAAAAGTTCATCTTCTCCCAATGCTTTGACATGGGCATTGAGTTGTTCAAGTTCAGCAGTTTTTTGGACGATTTCGGAATTTAGATTTGTGAGTTGGGTTGAGAGTTCACTAGAATTGCGATCGCCTGTTTGAATTTCGTGAACTAACTTTTCTTGTTGTGCTTGTAGCGATCGCCATGATAAAACGGCTTCCCAGGATTGTTTCGCTAGAAATTCGGTGCGGAGTTTTTGATATTTCTCAGCTTTAGCCCGATCTTGGGAAAGGCGATCGCGTTGTGCAGTTAGTTCTGTTTCAATAATCCGACAGCTATCTTCCTTTTCTTTCACCTCATCTAAAGTTGATTTGGCTTGAATGATTTTGCGATCGAACGCCGCCACCCCTGCCAATTCATCAATAATTTCCCGCCGTTCCCGCGCATTCATCGAGATAATGCTGGTGACATCCCCTTGCAGCACGACGTTGTAGCCTTCAGGATAAACCCGTAGATTACTTAATTCTCCATGCAATTCTGTCAACGTGCAAGCTTCACCATTGATATAGTAATTCGAGGTGTAACTTCCTTGGTGAGTGACTCGCAGCCTTCTAGTAACACTCCACTCTGACGATTTTGGATTTTGGACTTCGGCTTCGCTCAGTCGAACAATTTTGGATTTTGGTTCTTCCTCCGCTTCCTCGGCTTCCCCTGCCTCTTCTACTTCCTCCCTTTGCGCCTTTGTATCTTTGTGTGAGATTTCATCTGACAAATCAAACGTTACAGTCACACTAGCTTCAATAGAAGCGCGTCCTTTGGACGTTTGGGTGTTATTTACCAAATCTGGGAGGCGATCGGCTCGCATTCCCTTAGAACTGGAGAGTCCGAGGCAAAATAGCAGTGCATCGAGAATGTTAGATTTACCCGAACCATTTGGCCCAGATATGACAGTACACCCCGGTAGCAAAGGGACTGAGGTAGTGCCACCGAAGGATTTGAAGTTGGTAAGTTCCACGCGCTTGATATGAACCATAGGCGCTGGTTAACTGGGCTAATGAAGAACAAGTGTATCAACTAATTAAGAATTGGCAAG
Source organism: Nostoc sp. TCL240-02 (assembly GCF_013343235.1). Taxonomy (GTDB): domain Bacteria; phylum Cyanobacteriota; class Cyanobacteriia; order Cyanobacteriales; family Nostocaceae; genus Nostoc. The sequence goes on from NZ_CP040094.1 coordinate 44,715, forward strand.
AGGGTAAGGGGAAGTAATTGGGGATTATTGTAGACGCGTTGCGGTAAGCCTACCAGCGTCACCCAAAAGGCTTACCGCAGGCGATCGCCCAGTGTACAGCGAAAATTTGAATGTTGTAAACTGACCATCCAAATTTTCCCAGAGCAGATAATATCATGTCCGCCTAATTATTTGTAATTCAAAAATCTCTGTGTTTAGGTGTCTTTGCGTCAGTCCTAATTACAAGTGTTCAATTGGAAACAATCTAAGGAAAATTTAAGTGCAAACATGAACTAATTGGTATAGTTTAAATCATCTATAGGATTCTTATTTGATTTTTGAACAAAACTCCGTACACTTTTATTCTTTCTTCTCTGTTGCCTGTTGCCTGTTCCCTGCCTACGCAAGTAATTATGGCTACGCCACGCTGCGCGAACAGAAATCAAATCGGATTACTATATTCTGTATATGTCGTTCTCGGTTGATCGCGACAACAAAGCGTCATATTTTTATCTCAGGATATAACTAAGTTTGAAACAGGCTCAAGGCATTCTCACACAGGAACGTGACTTGCTAAGGAACAGAGAGGAGGAAGGGAAAAAAGTAACTCTACTAAATGGTAGAGGATATTAAAATCACCAAATGAATTTATAATATAGTAATCTTTACAATTGTAAAAACGTAGAAAGAAAGCCCTCTTTACTACCTCAATCTGCTCTGTGTAATTTGGCTCTTAACTCGCAAATATTTGTAGAACTTAGTAATGAAGAGATTAATTAAAGGTCTGCGCGAATTTAAATCTAGCTATTTTTCGACACATCAACAATTGTTTGAGCAACTTTCACATGGTCAAAAGCCCAGGGTATTGTTTATTACCTGTTCTGATTCGCGTCTCGATCCAAATCTAATTACACAAGCCCAAGTCGGTGAATTATTTGTCATTCGCAATGCAGGTAACATCATTCCACCGTATGGGGCAAGTAATGGCGGTGAAGGAGCGACAATTGAATATGCTGTTCAAGCTTTAGATATTCGCCAAATTATTATTTGTGGTCACTCTCATTGCGGTGCAATGAAAGGACTAATGAAGTTACACAATCTCAGCGACGAAATGCCGCTTGTACATGATTGGCTTAAATATGCAGAGGCGACTCGAAGGTTAGTTATAGACCACTACAGTGACTACGACGGAGAAGAACTGCTAGAGATTATGATTGCCGAAAATGTTCTTACTCAAATTGAGAATTTGCGGACGTATCCAGTGATTCACTCTAAGCTTTATCAGGGGGAACTCAGCATTTATGCTTGGATTTATCACATTGAAACAGGAGAAGTTTTTGCATACGATCCCCAAAAGCACGCTTATGTTTTACCTCAGACTCAGCTTCCAGAATCAGAAATAGATGAGTCGTTCAGAGGTCAGTATGCAAATACTAATGTAGCAGTGCATTCCCCTGAAAACCAGCAAAATGATGTTCAACCTTATGAAAAAGTGTCTGTTTCTGCATTTGAGTGGTTTCCAATGAAACGCCTTTCTCCAGAGCAGATGGAACGAATTTATCGAGGTTCAAATAATGGAAGTTGAAAGATGAGAATATAGAATTCTAACTCCACATATCACCATGACTCAAACCGCTCAGAATTGGTATTAGACTAATCAATTTTTGCTCCAGTTACATCTTAGATATTCTCAGGTATTTCTAAAAATAAGTCATAGCTAAACTGAAGTCTACTCAAGTGGACTGAAACCATTTTTAAGTCTTTTTTATAAGACTTTAACTTTTAACCATTAGGTTTATAAAGTTATCCAAGTGGTATAAACTAACTATTACTTACTTTTAAACAGAGACTTACACAAATGTAAGTCTCTGTTTGGCTTTTATGCCAATACTAACTGAAAGCTTCAGTTATTATTTTATGGCTTTTTCACAGCATCAACTTTAGCTTCCACCTTCACCGTCTTCACACCTTGAACTTGTTTAACCAAAGTTTCAGCCTTCTTGAGTTCTTCAGCAGAAGTGACTGTGCCTTTGAGGATAATTTCACCCTCTTTGTTTTCAACTTGTAACTTATTGCCTGGTAAACCTTTGTTCAACTTGGCGCTAACTTCAGTTTTTAAGTCGCTTTTAACTTTTGTTGTTGCCGTTTTTTCGGAACCAGTTTTAACTTTAGTATCTGTGCTAGCTGCTAAAGGAGTTGTTTGTATTCCTGGAACTTTGGCAGTTTCATTTGTCTGTGAAGCTGGTTTTGCTGGTATTTGAGCAGCTTCATTAGTAGCGCTAGGAGTTTCCGAACCAGTTTTAGGAGCCTCTTGGCAGCCAAAAGTACCAACTACCAAAATACTACTAACTAGTAATAGAATTAGCTTTTTCATTATCTATCTCCGAATTGATTACTGGAAGCAATTAATTTGTGTGTCATGGTGAGGAGCAGATGTTAAAAAGCAATTAAATGTGAAGTAGCAAAAGTGCCTAAGCAATAACTTAGGTTACTGGAAATTAAAACTTGGACGATTTCTTGAGGCTAAGATTTTACAGCCATTTTTGAGAAGCGCCAATTCAATTTTTTTGACAGTTGCTAACCAGGATGGGTCTGTATACGGTCTAAGGCTCCTATGAATTTTATGTAGATGCTGAGGAGCTTTTTGAATGATAGACTATGCAGCTTTACACTAGTGACTTATGTTATCAGATTTGAGTCAGTTTGGCGATGTCTACGCCTATGCAACTCAAAACTTCATGGTTTTTGCAATCCTGTGCCAGCAAAATTGCCAACAAAATGTTACTTTAGAAAACTATGGCTTACTTACAATGCCCTAAATATCAGGAAATATCAGCCAATGCCTTACCTCACTTCTACCAGCGAAATTAGTGCCATTGTTGCTGAATATACCAAGGCGAAAACGCTGTGGATCGATACAGAAGTGGCTGACTATAAAAGTCGTAATCCTAGACTATCGCTGATTCAGGTATTAGACGATCCTCAAGATATGAGTGGCGATCGCGTCTACCTTCTAGATGTCCTAGATAAGCCTAATATTATAGCTGAATTTATTGAAAAAATTATGATAAATTCTGCCATTGAAAAAGTTTTTCACAATGCCAGTTATGATATAAAACTTCTAGGTAACAAGAAAGCTAAAAATATTACTTGCACTTTAGAAATGGCAAAAAAAATTCCCTACCATATTTTGCCATTACCTAACTATCAACTTAAAACCATAGCTAAGGCACTTTGTAGCTTTAACAATATCGATAAACAAGAGCAAACCAGCGATTGGGGAAAACGCCTCCTGACTGAAGAACAGATAGAGTATGCTTATCTAGATTGTATTTATCTGGCTCAAATCCACTCAAATTTATTAGGTTTACAAGCCAAAGCCAACCCCGAACCCGCAAGGGAAGATTTAATATCACTAAGTACTAGATATTCGCAACTTGAGCAACAATACAAGTTGTTGAATTCAGAATTTGAGCATTTGCAAGAACGTATGAAAAAAGCCATGCAAGCTCAGAATATATCTGAAACTTCTTATCATAAGCTGACTAGTTATGATCGCACTACAGTTAAAGCTAGTTTTTCAGAATTGGCAAGGCTAGCCCAAACCCAAGATATTGATTTAGATTTCCCTGTCACACTAACTCAGAAACTCCAAAAAGATTTAGGGAAAAATCTGGAACAACTATCTGTAGATATTGAAAAAACTACCTCTTGGCGGCTAACTCCCAAAACTCAAGAGAGTGAGCCAGAAGATGAGTAAATTGTCCATTAGGCTACAAATGTCAGCATTGGTGGAGTTATTATTTATAGCAAATCTTAATATTTCAAATATATTTTTTTCAAAAAGTATCTAAAAAAACATGAGCAACAGTAGCTTTCTGCTCAGAAATCCATTGTCAAGAAGTAGAGAGATGACAATAGCAAAGACCCGAATTGACAATTTTTATACTTTATAATTCATGTTTTTCCCTTAATATAACTATTAAATAAATATATTGAATATCTGGTAAATTTGTTAATCGACTTGAAACGTCTATCAAAAGTTAGAATAACCATTGAGTTAAAGAATTAAAATCTAGATTTTGGTACTAATTGCATTCAGGTGTTATGGCAGTTTATATTAAATTATGAGACGGCGTTTATTTAGACAAAAGCGAACAAGGGTAAATCAAGTATTTACTATAGCTATTTTTACTACATTGACAGCAATTAGTAGTGTTTCTTGTAGCAAGAATGACAGTGTTTTGGTGACAGAAATAGGAGTTAGTACACCTAGCCGTCGTTCAGCTACAGCATCCAGAGGGGGAGAATTCTATCTTCAGGGAAAGAATCAGCATTTAAACGGCGATTTACAAGCTGCGATCGCATCTTATAGTAAGGCAATTAGTCAAAACTCTCAATATGGCGCTGCCTACAACGGTCGGGGATTAGCCTACTTTGATTTGGGAGATAAGGAAAAAGCGATCGCAGATTACAATCAAGCCCTCCGCATCAACCCTAACGACGCTGAAGCTTACAATAACCTGGGCAATGCCCGCGCTTCACTAGAAGGTAACAGAGAAGCAGTTAAAGATTACAGTGAAGCGATTCGCCTGAATCCCAACTACGCCGAAGCCTACAACAACCGAGGCAATGCCCGCGCCGCCAATGGAGACAGAAAAGGGGCAATAGACGATCTCGGTCAAGCGATTCGCCTGAATCCCAACTATGCGATCGCCTATAATAACCGGGGAAATGCTCGTGCTGCCAATGGAGATCCAAAAGGCGCGATCGCAGATTACAATCAAGCCATTCGCCTCAACCCTAACTTTGCCCCTGCTTACAATAACCGAGGAAATGCCCGCGCCACCAATGGAGATAGACAGGAGGCACTCAAGGATTTAGAAAAAGCAGCGAACATTTTTCAAAGTCAGGGTAACAATGACTTATACCAACAAGTGATGAAAAACATCAAAGAACTGAGACAGTAGGCAAAAGGGTAGGGGGTAGGGGAGCAGGGGAATAGGGAGCAGATAACAGGTGTAGGTTTTTAACACCAGAAGCAAAGATGAAATACGCTCAACAACCCCAGCAAGACAAACAACATGTCCAATTGCTAGCCGAACAGTTGCGATCGCTCGGCATAGACCCTGATTCTCTCATTTAAATTGCTCAGTACTTACGCAAAAGATAACGAAAGTAGGGGTAATTCATGAATTACCCCTACGCAAGAATAAGGTTTTCAGTCACATATTGCGTAAGTCCTGTTGCTATCAAGATTCATTAATAGAATAATGATGTACTCATAACTGAGGAACGGGAAATCAATCATGCTAAATTACGATCCATTAGCTTGTTTGCCCTCATCTGAAGAGCTACCTGACTCTGACGATACCCCCGTGGATTGAGCATACCCTTAAAGACCTCAAAATCAAAGGCAAGAAAAAAACCGCAATGGATGCAATATTATGTCTGCACGTAGCAGGAAAACTCTGATGGTTTGCCCTCAATGCCATGATGCTATACACGCTGGTAAACCAACGTCTAAACGAGTCTCGTAAATTAAGAGTACTGGAGAGTCTTGTACCTGGAAACTCGTAAGCACGGTTCGGCGGGAGCTAGTTGGAAAAAGAACCAATGCGGAAACCTCGCTAGCTACCCACTTTCGATAAGATAAACCACTCTGCAATTATGGATAGACTCACTGCTCCCCAGAGCATAAGACAAGGAATTTTCCGATGTCTAAAAGCCGGAGTCAACCCAGAATTTCCTGAACAAGAAACATCTCCATCAGATTGATGGAAACCATAATAATTGGAAAATTAAAAACTTTTTTGCCATTCACGAAAGCTGCCACGATTATATCCACATGAAGTAAAAGCAAAAGCTAAGAACGTCAGAAGCTGGGTGCGGTGAAAGTTGCACGCCCAGATTTAACACAGAGGTGCGGGGAACAATATCCCCCATCGACTCAACCCGCATTATTGCGATTACAATAACTATATTCTCTCCTTTACCCAAGGGACGGAGGAGCAGGGGTCAGTCAATACCCCCTATGTTTCAGGAAATTCTGTTTCCTAGTTACAAGCCTCATCCCCTGATGGGTGGGGCAGTTGACAGTGACATCTGGATATTTTTAACTGATTCAGATAAACTAAGAAATTTGTCAGTTGCATGACCTTCTTTTGTATATGCCCAAAACTTACACCGTAGAAATTGATCACCAAGGCAAAATTCATACCTTGCAAGTTCCTGAAAATGAAACGATCTTATCAGTTGCCGATGCTGCTGGTTTGGAACTGCCGAGTTCTTGCAATGCAGGTGTTTGCACAACTTGCGCCGGTCAAATAAGCCAGGGAACTGTGGATCAAACTGATGGCATGGGCGTTAGTCCAGATTTACAAAAACAAGGTTACGTATTGCTTTGTGTTGCCAAACCCCTTTCTGATTTGAAAATTGAGACAGGAAAAGAAGACATACTTTATCAGTTGCAATTTGGCAAAGACTAATAATCAGTGAACAGTTATCAGTATATCGGATGATTATTCATAGCTAAATAACTGTTCACTGAAATTACCAAATCTGATAATTTACATAAGTATTTCATAGAAACGGACATCAGCTATTCTAGAAATTACAAATCAACAGGATTTACCAAAATGACGACTCATTTTATTACCGCAGAAATTGATTTACAAGAAACTCCCGCAGATTTACTAGAAGTAATTGAAACAGAGTTAAAGAAACAAGGCGAACCTCTGCGTTGGGCAGTTACTTCTGTGGATGTTGAGGAACAAAAAGCTACAGTTGAAGCCGTTGTTACGACAGTTAAGAGTTAGAGGATGTTTGAAAAGTCCTCTTGTCGGTATCAAAAATTTTAGATACCCCTATAAATCCCCCTTAAAAAGACGTGAGTTCGACGGATAGGAAAGCGCAAAAAGCTTGCTATGTATGAATCTGGTAAACTGGACAGACAAAAAGGCGATGGCTACGATTGAGAATCGGTGCAAAAGTGACAAAAAAAGGCCGAGACTAAAAATATCTTAAGAAAAATCAAGGTCTCGGCTATGTCTACCATTGTATCCCGCCTCGATATTACGCAAATTTTCTGTGACATAGATGATTTCTGCAATCACTGGGAAAGCTTGTGGCAGCAAGTACCACAGCTACCATCAACAACAGGAGAACGGTGTAGTAAATCAAGGATGCATTTATCAGAGGTGATGACAATAGCCATTGCATTTCATGGTATAGCGGTTATCAGTCTTGTGAGGTACAGTAGCAGCAGTGAGTAAACCAACCCAGCAAATTCTCTATTGTCACTTCTGCGAATGCCGTATCTAATGCCTGGAGTAAATCAGGGTATGTCCTTGCACCGATGCGACGGAGAATGTTCTTAATCTTGGACCAACAATTCTCAATCGGTGAAAAATCGGGAGAATAGGGGGGGAGATAAATGAGATGAGCGCCAGCAGCGATGAGCAAAGCTTCAAGTTCATCACTTTTATGGATTGAGCAGTTATCCATGATCACCACTGCACCAGGCCAAAGTTTGGGTACGAGCTTTTGGGCGATGAAGGCATCAAAAGTCAAAGCATCGATAGAACCTAAGCCACTCCATTGGGTGAGCAGTCCTTTCAAGCTAATTGCACCAATTACCGAGACATTTTTCCCTTTGCGGTTGGGCTTTTGAGCATAGCCTGAAGGCCAGGCAAGGCGCGGGCACATTTGCGGATGAAGGACAGATTAACTCCCGATTCATCTAAGAAAATCAGCTCTTCGACGGGTATCCCCCTCAAGAGTTTCCAGTACTCAAATCGGGCTAGTTGGACTTCATCACTACCTTTTTTTGTGAGGTGGAGACTTTTTTTTTGAGGTTGAGGTGAAGTTTCCAGCGAACCATCCGATTCACCGTAGCTACCCCAATTAAGACCTCTGTTTTCTCGTAAAGTCGTTCCCGCAATTCGCTTAACGTCGCATCGGGCTGTGCTATGACGAGTTGGCGCAGGATTTCTAACTGTTCAGCATTCAACTTTGTTGCTGTCTGCTCAGTCCGCACCTTGGGGCCTATCATCCCCAATTCTCGATGGCGTTTGAGTAAATTTTGCACAAAACTTAAGGTGACACCAAAGTTTTTAGCCAGTTTTCGTTGGGAAATGTCACCGCAGGCATAAGCATCAACTATTTTTTGACGCAAGTCGAGAGAGTAGGCTTTCATCACCACCAATTATCAGTAGAATTGCTCTCTCCTACTGTACTGAAGTAGACTGATAACCGCTATATCCCTCTTCTGTCACTCTCCGAGATAAGCAAGTAGTAAATAAGTGAAATCATCCAGAAGCAAAAAAGGGTTTAAATTGGTTCATGGCACAAATTAAATGATTAAATCCTAGCAATAAATGAGAATTTGGAAAAATATCTAACCAGGGATAAATCAGCCAAAATAGTAAAAGAGGTTGGACAATTAAACGAAGATTATTAAGAGTATTCTTCCATCCAGAATTATGATTCCATTGTTGATGATGAGAAAAATCTACACAATTAACATAACTAGTACCTATCACCTCAGTTTCAATTTGAAGAGATTGATTTAAGGCTAAAAAGGCTGGGGAATTTAGACTAATCATTGTGTAAACACAAAAAATAATTTCCCACCATCTCTCTATATGTTGAAAATTTGTCAAGCGATAATCTGTCCAGCCGAGTTCCTGTTTACATTGTCGAAACCCATATTCTACCCAGGTTCTTAATCCATATAAATCGCCTAAAGTTTTTTTGAGATTTCCTTGAAGATTCGTCATGACAAATGAAGTGGAATTATCCGGCATTGTTTCTGGATCAGTAGTTATTTCCCAGTAAGTTATGGCTCTTTTTTTACCATAAATTATTTCTCGGATATATCTGATTTCGGATTTTTTATTACTAAATGTTCTCTCAAATTTGCACCACTTGTTAGCTCTAACGCTCTGATTAGCTGGTAGCCAGACTCCGTGATTACTTCTAATTGCTACAACATAAGCTAATTCATATTCATTGAGCTTTTTGATGAATTTGCTACTTTCACCATATAAACTATCGGCTAATACTAATTCAATATTAAACCCCTCATTTATTAATTCTGTAATAATTTCTGACGCTAACTCTATTTTGGTTTTATATTTATCTCCTGATTTGAGCGTCCCTTTCGGTTTAAATACTTTGAAACTTAATGGAAATGTTACATTTTCATAAACTCCATAAGCATTGACTGATACTATTCCATTATCTATTTTTCCTACACTCCCTAGATATTGTCTTGCAACATAATCTGTCTTTTTACCTTTTTTCCTATCTCCAGTTTCATCTATTACTACGGTTATCGCCTGACTATTTAATGCTTTCTTTAATTTATCTAATCTTCGGCTCTTTAATTTATTTGCTGACCAATCTGAATAGGCTATGAAATGATATAATGACTGTGCCGAGTTTATACTTACTACTTTGGCTATTTCTGGTAATGATTTTCTTTTTATTGGTGCAATTATCCCTAAATGTAAATATTTGAAGCATTCATAATTTCTTACTTCTTTGAACAGGTCTTTATACTCTGCACAATATTCATCTATGATCGCAACTGTTGGCTGGGCATCTCTTGCCAAATGTTTTAGGATTTGTAATTCTACATCCATTGCCCTGCTTACCTGAAGAGAGTTTTTTCTTTTAATCCTTTTATTCAGAATACTCGGAAAGTGACAGAAGAGGGATATTATTTTTTCATAGCTACGTTGGTGTAAAAACTAAAAACTCGGAAGTAGAAGAGTGAAACCACCCAAAAAACTGACTTGTTTCACTTAGGTCTGTTTGGGTGCGATCGCCATTTTGGGTGCGCTATCTTTACAGGGAGAACCAATCTTCTGGGTGGCTGGACATCGTTTGCATCATGCTCACACCGAAGACGAATACAAAGATCCTTACTCTGCACGCAAAGGTTTTTGGTGGAGTCAGATGCTGTGGATTTTTTATCCCCGTCCGGAATTCTTTAGATTTGTGGCAACCTGTAGGTAAGCTAAAACACATTTAATTTGCAGATTAAAATTTTATCAATGAGCTGTCGCGCCTACAAGTTGCCTGCCTCATAATCTTTTAGGTAAAACCTGTAAACCCTCCCCTCTGCCCCTCTGCTCCCCTGCTGTCTCAATGTGCAAATTAAAAACACAACAGCTTATCTTGTGGGGTGGGCATCTTGCCCACCCTAGTGATGCAAGTTAAATGCCGATTAGCTTATAAGAGTGGAAGTTGTTTTGCCAGATTTACCCCTTTCTTCAACCCCAAGCATTTATTTTTAACTAACTTCGGCTCCTGTTGGTACAACATCTGAGTCAGTTCCTGCACCGATCGCATTTTCCGCAATTCCCAATCCCTAATTAAATTTTTCTAATAATCATTCTCTATTTTGTGGCATAAATTTAGTGAATGCGGATGATATGTACATAGCAGCATTGATCACTAAAGATTGATTTATGAATAACTCCACCCATCAGCTAGACGATTTCGCTTTAACATTACCGATTCCCCAATTAGCTCGCATCACTGCCCAGAAATTTGCTAACCAACAGCCAAATTCGGAAAAAGCAGAGCAAGTTCGGCTGAATACGCTAGCTGTGTGGGTGGTGAATGACTACTTGGAAATGATGGATATTCCTACCAACCTTCAAGCTAGCGACAGCTGGAACCCTATCATGCGCCTCTGTGGAAATGTCGCTGACTTAGAATTGCCCTCAGTTGGCCGTCTAGAGTGTCGCCCTGTCCATCAACATCAAGAGATATGTTTCATTCCGCCAGAAACTTGGGAAGAACGGGTGGGTTATTTAGTAGTTCAATTTGATGAATCACTCCAAGAAGCGAAGCTGCTTGGTTTTATTCCTAGTATCGCAACTGAAACACTGCCTTTAAAACAACTGCAACCATTGGAAGCATTTATTGACCACTTGGGAGAACTACGTCAATCTCCAGTTAGTTCACTCGTGAATTTGAGTCAATGGTTTACTGGTATATTTGAGACAGGTTGGCAAACTATTGAATCTTTATGGAACTTGCCGGAACTTAGACCAGTTTATGCCTTTCGTAGTACCGAAACTTTGGAACTCAATGCCCTCAATCAACCAGAATCAATTACTAAACGGGCAAAACTAATTGATTTAGGTATCCAAATTCTTAACCAACCCGTTATGTTGATTGTGGAAATCAGCCCAGAAAAAGATCAACAAACCAGTATTCATCTGCAATTGCACGCCACTGGGAATCAAATCTACTTACCACCCGGAGTTCATCTCACCGTTCTAGATAGTTCAGGAGCAGTATTTCTAGATGCTCAATCGAGAAAATCAGACAACTACATTCAGTTACAGTTTCGTGGTGAACCTACAGAACAATTTAGTGTGAGGGTAGCCATTAATGATACTAGCATTACTGAGCATTTTCGGATTTAAAACATCCAGCTATTTTCCCTCTTTGTCGGTAATTTATTAAGTGCTAATTGGTTAATTAAAAATTAAAAATTAAAAATTCAAGCCAGTTTTGGGGATTTTGAAAAAAGTCTGCAAAAGCTTGTGGAGCTTGTTATGAGACATTAGAACAGGGGATGATTTTGCACAGAGGGTATAGTGACGGTCATGGGTAAGTTAGTGGTTCTGAAATTCGGAGAGGGTAGTTTTGAGCAGGGATTTGCTGTCACCCTCCAAATTGGTGAAGAACACGAGCGGGCTGCAACAGAAATCACGGGGAAACTACCTTCATTTCCCGAAATGCCGCTTTATTATAGTCATTGGCAGTCTAGTTATCGGCAAATAGGCAATCGTTATCGTCTCCATGCTGACAAAATGCAGGTGACTAATGTCTCGATGATTCAAGACTGCGAAAACACTTCCCGTATCTTACGGGCCCGCTTTAATACCTGGTTGCGAGCAGAAGAATTTCGCCCTTTAAGGGAAAAATGGTTAGAAAGATTGTCGTCCGAAGAAGAAGTACGAGTAATTTTGCAAACAGAAAATAGCCAATTGCAGCTATTGCCTTGGCATCTGTGGGAGTTGTTAGAACGCTACCCCAAGGCTGAAATCGCTCTTTCTTCACCATCCTATGATCGCATTCACAAGCTACGCCCAAAAAATCCATTAGTCAATATTTTGGCAATTGTGGGTAATAGTCAGGGGATTGATACTGAGGCCGATCAAGCTTTACTCCAACAATGTGGTAACGCAGAAGTCTGCTTTTTGGTCGAACCACAACGTAAAGAATTAACCGAGCATCTTTGGGGAAAAAACTGGGATATTCTCTTCTTTGCTGGACACAGTTCCAGTAACAAAAATGGAGAAAGTGGACGAATTTACCTGAATAAGACTGATAGTCTGACCATTGGCGAATTAAAGTATGCTCTGAAGAAAGCCATTGAGAACGGCTTGCAACTAGCTATCTTCAACTCCTGTGATGGATTAGGATTAGCGCGAGAATTGGCTGATTTGCAAATTCCTCAAATAATCGTCATGCGTGAACCAGTCCCAGACCAGGTTGCGAAGGAATTCTTAAAGTATTTTCTCCAAGGCTTTGCTGGTGGCGAGTCTTTATATCAAGCGGTACGCCAAGCACGGGAACGATTGCAAGGACTTGAGGATCGATTTCCCTGTGCAACTTGGCTACCAATGATTTGCCAAAATCCAGCGCAGATACCACCCACCTGGGATGAATTAAGGTCTATAACAAAACCTAAAGATACCCCGAATTTAGTTTTGTCTACCAAACGCAGATTAGCAACAACTTTGTTATCCAGTTTGGCGATTACAAGTTTGGTTTTTGGGGTGAGATGTGTAGGATGGCTAGAAAGTGTAGAAATTCCTGCCTTTGACCAGATGATGCGATCGCGCCCTGCGGAGCCACAAGATTCGCGTCTGCTGGTAATTGCAATTGATGATGACGATCTGGCAATTCAAAGACAGAATAATGAGTCCTTGATTGGAGCTTCCATTTCCGAAAAATCTCTTAACAAAGTATTGGCAAAACTGAATAAATATCAACCCCGCGCGATCGGCTTGGATATTTACCGTGATTTTCAAGCCAAACAACCAGATTTAATTACTCGTCTTCAAAAAACTCAAACTTTGGTTGGCGTATGTAAAGGAAGTGATAGCACAGCAAACATCACTGGTATTAAGCCAGCACCAGAAATCCCCACAACAAATTTGGGATTCAGTGACTTTATTCACGATCCTGATGGAGTTATCCGTCGCCATCTCCTGTTCATGAACCAGGAGCCAACATCATTGTGTCCTGCTACCTTTGCATTCAGTCTACAACTAGCTTCCTTGTATCTGCGTCCTTCAGGAATTCAACCAAAGTTCACCCCTGAAGGGAATTTGCAACTCGGTAAAACTATTTTTCCGAATCTGAAGTCTCGCACTGGCGGCTATCACGATATTGATGCTAATGGCGGTCAAATCTTACTTAACTACCGCTCTCCAAAACAGATAGTCCAACAGGTGAAACTAACCCAATTTTTAGCTAATCCAATTAGCCCCAGTGCTATTAAAGACAAGATTGTTTTGATTGGTGTGACAGCAAGGGGGGATTCTCCAGACACTTGGCCTACACCATACGGGGCTCCTTTAGATGAGCAAATGCCAGGAGTATTAGTACAAGCCCACATGATCAGCCAGATCCTCAGTGCTGTGCAGGATGGGCGGCCATTGCTGCGGGTTTGGTCGCTGTGGACTGAGGTGGCCTGGATTTGGGGTTGGTCTTTGGTAGGAGGAGTTTTGGCTTGGCGAAAGTTTTCCTTGCCTTGGTTGGCATTGGCAGTTAGCATTACCTCTGGTGTTCTCTATATACTTTGCTTTGGTCTATTAATTTCGGGTGCTTGGGTGCCATTTGTCCCGTCGATTTTGTCGCTGGTAGCCACGGTTAGCCTGATGTCAATTTATAATTCAGCAAAAAAAGTGCAGGTAGAGAGTAAGAAATAGGGAAAGATTTTTCTGATTAAATTTTTGGATAAGCAGCAGATAAATCTACCAGGCTTACATAGTTCAAGAAGGGTTTTTATGAAGTCAAATTCACAACCGATCAAACTGTTTTTAGTAGTAGCTTTTAGCTGTACCAATTTATTAGTTAGCCTGACTCCAGTACTGGCAAAACCAAACGTCGGTTCTTCAACTAGCGATGCCTACGACGGCCTACGCCTACGCTCTGAAGCTAAAGCCAGCGATACTAAATCCACAATCTTTAATCAACCTGCAATTCCATCTGGACCTCCTCCTGGAGGCCGCGTTCGTGGTGGAGCGAAGCGCAACATAAATGGATGCCAAATTACTAAACATGACCTGACTGCTTTAGTGTCTTTTACTCAGGAAGCTAACTCAGTAATCAATGTCTGGGGAAAGACAACGCTAGAACACCCAAGTTGGTTTTTCTATGTGCCATATACTAAAGATTTTCCTTATGCAGTTGAATTTGTGCTGCAAGATCAAGACTCTAACGAGATTTATAAAAAACCGATCGTTCTACCAGAGAAAGCAGGAGTTATCAGTGTGTCTCTACCTAGCACTTCTCCTGGCTTGGCACTAAACAAACAATATCGCTGGTTTTTCACTATTAGCTGTGATCAGGAAAAGAATGCTCCCCCGACTTACGTCGAAGGGGTAATACAAAGAGTCGAACTCAATCCCGCCATAGTTAAAGAGCTAGAAACTACAGAACTTTTAAACCGCTATGCTATCTATGCCCAAAACGGGATATGGTACGACGCACTTACCACACTGGCTCAACTGCGCCAGAAAAATCCTAAAGATGCAAAATTACAAGCAGAGTGGCAGAATTTGTTAAGCAGCATCCATTTAGATGATGTTGCAGCAGAACCGATTTTCTCGGAGAAACCTTAGACTAAGAAACACATTCTCAGAGCAACTAAGTAGTTAGCCATAATTCAACATCAAATAAAATCCTAGTTGGTAGTGAGCGATAAACCACTCACTACCAACTAGGATTACTAGGATTAAATTACTAGAAACTTTAATTAATTTCTTTCTAGCTACTTGCCTTTATCCAAAATCCAAAATTGATTAATCTTCTTTTTGTAAAATATCATCATCAATCCCTTTCTCCCGATTAACATCAGGACTATCTGCTCTCCAATAGTCCTCTACTTCAGGAGATTCAGAAACCATCACAAACTCAGTCTCTTTTCTATGGTTATTTCCCCATTCATCTAAAACATCTTTAATTAACACTTCTTGCAACCAAATCTTAGCTACAACAGTCAGGGGTAGTGCTAGAAATAATCCTAAAAAGCCAAAGAAAGTTACGAAAAATAGTTGGGCAATTAAGGTTATGGCGGGCAGCAATGAGACTTGATGTGCCATCACCACAGGCGTAATGAAATTGCTCTCAACCTGTTGAATGATAAAGTAGAGAATCAAGACAGCGATCGCTTTCCAAGGTTCATCCAAGAAGGCGATCGCCATTGCTGGGATTACGCTCATCGTTGGGCCCAGGTTGGGAATCAAGTTAAAAAATCCCGCTAAAACCGCTAAAGCTAGTGCTGCCTTGACATGCAAAATTGATAAGCCAATGAGACTCATCAGCCCTACTACAAAGATGGCAATGAAAGCGCCTGTAATCCATCCCTCTAAAGAGACTTCGCACTTATTTAAAATTCCTTCCACCCGCCGCCGATAAAATGAGGGGAAAAGCCGCACAAATACTTTTCGGTAGGCTAAAGGATCGGCTAACATCATTCCTGTTAAAACCAACACCAGCAAAATCTTAAGAACGACTTCTAAAGAGCCAGATACAAAGGCGAAGGAATTTCCTAGCACCCGATTGATGAATGGTTGTGCTTGTTGAATGAGGCTGTTGATATCTGGAATGTAGGGAACTAACTCATTAGGAATGCGAGTTCTCAGGGCATCAAGCCAACTATTAAAGCGCCCAAACCCTTTAGGAACCTGATAGGTTAGTTCTTGAAACTGCTGTGCAAATGGTGGGACAATAAGCCAGAAAAAACCCACAATGCCTGCGAAAAAGATCGCTACTGCCAGGAGAACGGCGAATCCACGCTTCATCCCAAAGCGTTGGAAGCGTTTTGCTAGCCGATTCAAGGTCGTGGCTAACACAACTGCGGCAAACATGAGCAAAAGCACTTCCCGGATTTGCCACAGGATGTATAAAGAAAGAACTATGGCGATTAAGCCGATCCATTGACCGAGGTTCACAGGCTAACTCCCAACGGTTGGCAAGATGCAATTTTGTTGTAATTCAGCTAGGTTAGCTGATTTTAGTCACTTGTGCGTAGATCGTTTGAGTTAATTTTGTTTCTGTGCTTGAAATCGCCACAGTAGCGCGATCGCTATAATCACAATCGGCAACAATACTATAATTAGCGCGTTGGTTCCTGTCGCCGGAATTGATAGACTTGGCCCCACATACTTAATTAATACTGATAACAAAGCCGACAGTAAAAGCAGTTTCAGAACAAATCCTAGTTGATTTCCCATAAAAGTACGGCATAAAATTTTTTGTAGTACATACGAGTTTGCGCTGTACGGTTCAGTTTCTACAATAAACCTACAGATACAATCCTTTCCAACTTTCTTTAGGAAATGCGTTCGCTTTTTTACGTCAAACTCAACCAGCCAAAAATTTGTTCTACAGTCAGTTCCAACTCGATACCCTCTAGGATGGGTAATTTATCTGCACCTTCGTATAATTCCACCCTCTGTCCAGGAAACACCCCCAGCACACTTTCGTCTTCAGGGTTGATTAACCAGCCTAATTCATTACCATTGCGCGAACAATGCAATAATTTACTCAACACTTTTTTTAACTTTTGGTCTGGGGAAAGAATCTCAATTGCCCAGTCGGGATGAATTTCAAAACGATTAGCAATTCTGCCAGATGGAGTTTTAGGAATTCTATCCCAACGAAACACAGACACATCAGGGACGATAGAAGCACCACCAAAGGTACAGCGTAGTTCTGAAAAAGCTATAGCAATTTTCTGCCTTTTAGCTATACCGTTAATTGTTTGGCAAAGAGTAACCTGAAGTAAGCTATGTTCACCTTGAGGTATTGGTTTTTGAATAACTTTCCCATTGATAAAGTCTGATGCTGGCTCAGTTTCTGACAGTTTAAGAAACTCGTCTAAAGTTAGTTGGGGTTGAGTTGCGATCGCCATCAGCAAATAGCGTAGAGGGGATGGTTTAATTATGTGTCTTAGCGATCGCCTAGAGTATTGATTCACTAAATTAAATTGTCTCTTCGCTTGATCACTCTTGACAAAAAGCAGTATTTATGCTGATGATGGCTGTAAAAAATACAGCCATGATAAATAGTGGTACATCGCTCGTTACACCAAAGTATCGGGGATGAACTGAATGTAAAAAAAGAATCATTGAAGAAAAATTCAGAAGTTAGATTCAGGAGCGAAGCCGGAGACGTTTCCGTTACTCCGGTCAAATCGAGACCACTAAATCTTCTATTTAGCGCGGGTCTTAAACCTCTCTATTGAGAGGATGGCGGACTTGCTACTGCTTCTTGGATCAGAATAACCAACTGAATTCTGACCCAAGAAGACATCCGGCTCCCCTCCTGACTCCTGAATTCTTATTTAGTAAATTTAAGGAGAAGGGTGTCAGTGAAACAAGTCGTTACAGAGAACTCTATTATTAGTTCAGTATTTTCTACACAACAAATATTAACCAAGCCTACAAGTATAATCTCTGGACTACGACCTCTGGCATTCGGCTTTGTTTTAGCAGCAGTATTATCTAATTATCAGCAGGTGATTGCCCAAACTCCAAATCCTGAGACCTTACCACCCGGTCGGTTAGAAGAAGTTCCGGTAACACCCTTACCCACTGATGTGTTGCCAAAGCCAACAGATAACAATCAATTAGTCCCTTTGCCAACAATACCAGATGAGTCAATTCCAAGTCAGGATAACTCGAATGCGAAATTTCGGGTAGAGCGGATTGAAGTTGTAGGTAGTACAGTTTTCAAACCAGAGCAATTTGCCGCGATTACCAATCCCTTTGTCGGCAAAGAAGTGACATTTGCAGAATTACTGCAAATCAAAGATGCGATCGCCAAGCTTTACATTGATAAGGGTTATGTGACTACAGGGGCATTGATTCCACCGCAGACACTAGAAGCAGGAACAGTAAAGATTCAGGTAATCGAAGGCAGTCTGGAAGAAATCAAAATCATTGGTAACAGACGATTACGTAGTCAATACATTCGCTCCCGCATCCAACTTGGTGCTGGCAAACCCCTAAACGTACCACGCCTCCTAGAAAAACTACAACTACTCCGTCTCGATCCACGGATTCAAAACCTATCAGCCGAATTGCAAACAGGCGTGCATCCGGGAAGCAATATATTGCAAGTTGAGGTAGAAGAAGCAGACACTTTTAAACTGACGGCAAGCCTAGATAATGGGCGATCGCCTAGTGTGGGTAGTTTTCGTCGGGGAGTGGATCTGCAAGAAGCCAATTTATTAGGTTTGGGCGATACTCTAAGTGTGGGATACGCCAATACTGATGGTAGTAATAGCATTAATGCCAATTACACACTACCGATTAATGCCCACAACGGCACTATATCCTTTGGCTTTAACCAGGGATGGAACCACGTTATTGAAGAACCATTCAGTGTCCTTGATATCCAGTCAGATTCCCAATCTTATGAATTAGGATATCGGCAACCACTAGTGCAAAAATCAACCCAAGAGTTGGCAGTTGGGGTGTCATTTTCGCGCCAATCAAGCCAAACTGAGTTGGGTATTGATAATATTGGGCCGTTTCGCCTCTCACCAGGTGCAGATGAGAACGGAAAAACGAATATTTCGGCTGTGCGCTTTTTTCAAGAATATACCCAGCGAAGTAACCAGTATGTGTTTGCGGCGCGATGGCAATTGAGTTTTGGGGTAGATTGGTTTGATGCCAATGTCAGTGAGAATGAACCAGATAGCCGCTTTTTCGCATGGCGGGGACAGGCGCAGTGGGTACGACAATTAGCACCAGACACATTATTTTTAGTTAGGGGCGATTTCCAATTAGCGGCAGATTCTTTAGTGCCTTTAGAGCAATTTGGTCTTGGTGGACAACTAAGTGTCCGGGGCTATCGTCAAGACGCATTACTTACAGATAATGGTCTGTTGTTTTCGGCAGAATTTCGAGTCCCCATTGTCCGCGCCAATAAAATTGACGGGGTACTGCAACTTACACCCTTCATTGATGTGGGTAAAGGTTGGAACGTCAACGGCGAAAATCCATCGCCAAGTACCCTTGTCAGTACTGGGTTGGGGCTATTGTGGAAACAGGGTGATGACTTATCGGCTCGCCTAGATTGGGGCATTCCTTTAATCTCGGTGGATGGTGAAAAGCGATCGCTCCAAGAAAATGGCTTGTACTTCTCACTCCGCTATTCCCCATTTTGAGGCGATCGTTTCAAAACTATACTGTTTTGGGCAACCTAAAATGCAAGGTATAAATAAAGGCTTGGCAATGACAACGAACTCTATTTGGTTGGGTCTGTGCATTGGAATAGTGCCGTTGATGGTAATGCCTGTCAGTGCCCAGATAATTCCTGATAGCACTTTAAATACTACTGTCTCTCAAAGTGGCGATAACTTTACCATCATTAACGGTAATCGAGTTGGCAACAATTTATTCCACAGCTTCAGCCAATTTTCAGTTCCTAGCAACGGCTCGGCTTTTTTCAACAATGCCGCAGATATCCAAAATATCTTCAGTCGCGTCACTGGAGGTAGTGTTTCCAACATTGATGGTTTAATTAAAGCCAATGGTGGCGCTAATCTATTTCTGCTCAATCCCAATTCTCCTGGATGTAATGATGCCGGATATTGATGGATTTGAAATTTGCCGCCGACTGAAAGCCAATTTTATCACTAAGAATATTCCGGTCATTTTTATGACTGCTTTATGCGATGCCACAGACAAAGTAAAAGGACTAGAAATTGGTGCAGTTGATTACATTACCAAACCTTTTCAAAAAGAAGAAGTGATTGCTCGATTAAAGTTACATTTGAACATCTCCCATCTTACCCGTACCCTCGAACAAAGAGTTGAAGAACGCACCATAGAATTAACTCAATCTCTACAAAAGTTACAAAATACCCAACTACAACTAATTCAAAGTGAGAAAATGTCTACCCTTGGACAACTGGTTGCAGGAATAGGTCATGAGATTAATAACCCAATTGGTTTTATTAGTGGAAGTTGCTCTCATATTGAAGAATATATGAATGATCTCCTGCGTTTGGTGAATCTCCAACACCAAAAGTTACCACACCCAGACCCGGAAATTGAAGAACTCATTGAAGAAATTGACTTAGAGTATCTGGCTAAAGATTTACCAAAAATTATGGAATCAATGCACCAGGGAATCGATCGTCTTAAGGATATTAGCCTCTCTCTAAGAACCTTTGCTCGATCCGATATTTTATCTCTAGTCGAGTTTCAGATTCATGAAGGAATTGATAGTACCTTGATGCTCTTAAAACATCGACTCAAAGATCAAGGAGACCGCCCTACAATCGAGATTATTAAAAAATATGGGGTGCTACCTCTAATTACTTGCTATTCTGGTCAATTAAATCAAGTATTTATGAATTTAATAGCGAATGCTATAGATGCATTGGATGAATCAAATACAGGTCGGAATTTTGAGTATATTAAAGCTAAACCTAACCGAATTACAATTACCACGTCCTTGAAAGAGCTAAATGTTGAGGTAAAGATTGCTGATAATGGAATTGGCATGAGCGAATCAGCCAAGCAAAAAATATTTGACCACTTATTTACTACGAAAAGTGTTGGTAAAGGTGCAGGATTAGGACTGGCGATCGCTCGAGAAATTATAGTGGAAAAACATGGTGGTTCAATCGAGTGTAACTCTTCTACAGAGCAAGGTACAGAATTTGTGATCTTAATTCCAGTTCGACAGTAAGCGGGAAAAACAAGTCATATATACTGAAGAACTAGAACATGAAATACTCTCTCTTCGCCAGCAAAATTCCCAGTTACAGAAACAGTTAAGCTATTACACCAGTGAATTCAATGCAACTATCACTCAACTAGAATTGAATGCTATGCAGGGCAACTTAATCAGGTGTTTATGAATATTCTGACGAATGCCATTGATGCTTTAGAACAAACAATAGACAATGAACTTCCACTTCCCAACATTACCATTCGTACCTCATTAATTGATTCTGAGTGGGTAAAAATTGCGATCACTGACACGGGGTGGGAATGCCAGAACATAAAGACAACATAACTAGCTCATTGGGCTAGACTGAAGTAAGATGCTCACAATAGTCTATGAACGCCACAACAACCACTTTGTCTTCTATACTCAAGTTGAAAATCGACTTGACTGATGAGCAATTTTTCCAGATGTGTCAGAAAAACCGCGACTATCGATTTGAGCGTACAGCATCAGGGGAAATATTAATTATGCCACCAATAGGTAGTGATACTGGCAACCGCAACTTTGATATGGTTGTTGAGTTAGGAATCTGGAATAAACAGACTAAATTAGGCAAAGGTTTTGATTCTTCAACTGGCTTTACCCTACCCAATGGTGCAGAACGTTCTCCCGATGCTTCTTGGGTAAAAATTGAACGGTGGAATGCTTTAACCCCAGAACAACAAGAAAAATTCGCCCCTATTTGTCCTGATTTTGTTATAGAGTTGCGTTCTCGTACTGATTCGTTGAAAGAATTGCAGGAGAAAATGCAGGAATATATCGGAAATGGCGCTCAACTAGGATGGTTAATTGACCGGAAAAATAAGCGAGTAGAAATTTATCGTCCAGGTAAAGATGTAGACATATTAGACAATCCTACTAGTTTATCAGGAGAAAATGTCCTACCTGGATTTGTGTTGAATTTACAGCAAATTATCTAGCCTTATCGATTAGGATAAATATAACGACTTTCAAAGCGACTTTGTTCCCAAAGTGGTAGGTAGCAAAGCCTGTTTAGCAGGATTTAATTGAGCTTGCGAAAAAGATATTTTCCCATTTTCTATAATCCAAATAAATATTCGAGTTATTAAATCTGCTTTTAAACTATTCTCGTATTCACAATTATTTATTCTTGCTACTTGTTTATCTAAGCAATCAATCGCATATTTAAAAGTCAAGTTTTTCCAGTCTGTGGGATTGTTCGGAATTTTTTCTTGCATATTTTTCCACTCAACTCTACGTAAAGTTCCTATAATATAGTCTATGCCTGTTATAGAGGAATCAGTGTTACGCACCAAATTTGCATAGGCTTGATAATATGGTTTCAACAAAGAAGAAGCAATATTTTCTACATATATATGTAGCCAAAATTGGATGTTGTGAAGGTAAGGTGCTAAATCTCTGATATTATAAATTTCTTGAATCAGCCTCCGACCACTTGTGTAATTTGTTATTTTTGCTGGCAATTCATCTTCAGATATTTGAGACTTTTTTGAGTAATAGCTAATAACTTTTGGAACAGAAGTGTTGAATGTTAAGAAAAATCCGATAAAAATAGCCCAAAATATGGTAGTTTTGGGCTAAGGCTTAAAATATATTAGTTTGATTGTGATTATAAATTCATTTCCCAAAATTGTCAAAGATATACTGAAAAGCCTGCCAAAAAACGATTATCCAGTATTGAACAGTCGTCTGTTTTTTGAGTGCTGGCTATCCTATGCCCTGGATAACAGCTTAACAAGTATGCGAGATTTGTTTAACAGATTAAATAACAATTGTTTTGAGGTAGATATTTCTACTTTCTCTAAAGCAAATTTACATCGAAGCCAAAAACCTTTTCAAGAGATTTACCAAAAATTAAATGAATTAGTACAGAAGGAAGTTCAAAAAAAGTTACACAATAAATATGCAATTTGTCCAATAGATTCAACAATTATTACTCTCACAAGTAAATTGTTATGGGTACTAGGTCATCATCAAGTCAAGCTGTTTAGTTCCTTAAATCTCTCCACAGGAAGCCCAGAAGATAACTTCATCAATTTTGGACATGACCATGATTATAAATTTGGTTCCAAAATGATGTCTAGTCTCCCAATAAATGCTGTTGGAGTAATGGATAGGGGTTTTGCTGGATTAAAATTTATCCAAGAATTAGTACAAGAAAACAAATATTTTGTTTTGCGGATAAAAAACAATTGGAAACTAGAATTTGATGGCTCAAATGGATTGGTCAAAGTTGGTGCATCTGATGATGCTCAAGCTTATAGAGTAATTAATTTCTGTGATTTAGAGACAAAAACCGAGTTTCGCTTAGTGACTAATTTACCAGAGTCGGGAGATGCAGCTGTTCATGATGATGAAATTAGGGATATTTATCGATTACGTTGGGGAGTTGAATTGTTGTGGAAGTTTTTAAAGATGCACTTAAAACTTGACAAACTCATTACCAAAAACGTCAATGGTATTACCATACAAATTTACGTGAGCTTGATAGCCTATCTGATTTTACAGCTTTTATCTATTCCCGAACAATGGGGACATACACTATTAGATAAATTCCGCTATCTTCAATCTTGTATGTGTCAGAAAATCAGCTATGTTCATTGGTTTGAGGAGATGATGTTTTGCTGACTAATTTAAGCTTTTGAGACTTAGTGTAACTAATAATGTAAAGTTTTGTATCAGCATTCAACATTTCTGCTTGCTGCCATGAATTAAATGTAACTTTAAAATGTTGCTACTGAAATCTATTTCAGAATTACCCTCTCCAAAAGCGTTGGGTAGATTACATGCGATCGCTACTTTTTTTTTCACAACAACTAAGCGACAATCTTTCCTCGTAGTATCCATGTAATATTTTTTTAATTTACTCTGGAATAGTCATCAGATAATCTACCTGCTAGTATGAAATCGCTATGCCTTATTTTGTTTATGTAATTAGCAATTTATCAAGCAAGGTCGAATAGTATAGTGATTTTGAATACTATAATGAAACCATTCATCTTAAATGGAAAGGATTGAGCGAATAGAATAAGACTGTTGGCGAATTAATTTATTTAACTTCAGTCCTTTGAAACACACTTGAGCTATTAGCCTACGATTTCTTGCAGACCTCACCAAGGTTTTAGGACTAGGGATTTTATGAATTGACCAACAGCCTCAGACAATAGAGCCTCCGGCACGCTGACGCACTGAGCGAAGCTATGCCGTTGGCGCAGCGTCTCGTTCGCGTTAGCGTCTCTGAAAGAGAAGAGAAGGCTTTACGCTACTACACAAACGAAGTCTGCATACGCAAAAATCATGAAAAACTAGCTCGCATTCGCGTAGCATTCTCTTAACACACTCTGTCATATAGAAGGAAAGGTGGTAAAGTCTCATGTAGCCGTGATAATGCCCTGCCTTGATAGGCAAAGGGAGGACATTATACCAATTTAAAAAATGATTGCGAGAGATAGATTACCAAAAAGCTTATCTACTAACTTTTTTACAATCCAAAATCTCAAATTTCAAATCCAAAATGGTATTAGACAAGGCTGGGACTAATAAAAAAACTACTAAAACTACTAATTCAGCAAAGGCAAAAATTGGCGAATTAACCCAATTGTTACTGCCGGCAATTCCAACTGTGGTGTTAACCCCACATCTTCTAACTCTTGAAAAAATCTGATTGCTTGGGGATTAATTTCGGCAAGGCGGCGACCAATTGAAGGCCCTGTAAATTCTGACTTTTGTCCCCAAATAATGGCGGTGGGAGTTGTTAATTCTTGAATGTAAAGGGATAAATCAAAGCATAAATCGCCACGGACAAAGGACAGTGCTGCATATTCAGCATTGGGCTGCTGGGCGGATTGCAAATAAGCATCTACAATTTCTTGGTACACTCGATTAGACTTAGCAAATTGCCGTTGCTCCAAGAAACTGCGAATACCCCCACTGGTGGCTACCCCTGTGCTGTAAATTAAACGGTCAACAACAGGAACACTGATTAACTGGGCAAAAAAACTACGCGAGTAGTCTTCGCCAAAGTCGGAAAGTCCGGCGGGGGTGGTGAGAATTAAAGCCTTGAATAAATCAGGATTAGCTGCTGCTACTCGAATTGTAAATGCTGCGGTCAAAGAAGAAGCGATCGCAGTTACAGGACCAGTACAAGTCTGCTGTAAAAACTCCCGAATCGTGGTTAAATAATCCTCAATATTATAATTCCGTGCCGGATGCTCAGACCGACCCCAACCGATCAGATCGGGTGCAATGACCCGATATTCGGCGGCAAAAGCCGGATAAACCTTTGACCACTCATAAGCAGAAGATCCACCACCAAAGCCATGCAAGAACACCAAAGTTTCTTGATCGTCTTTAGCAGTTACATTATTCTGCCAAGGCGCTCCATCAGCAGAATAATACACCATTCTACCTAGTGAGGTATTTATAGAGCGTTGGTCAAATCCTTGTGGTTGAAACATAAATATTTTTTGTTGACTGTAGTCATTTGTTGGCATAAGTGAAAGTAGTAATACGGGTACACGCAGAGAGAATTTTGATCCTGTCTTTGCGTCCCCAAGTCTTTTTAGTTACACTGGATGCTTACGTGTTTAGTTCAAACTTCCACTCATTGTTATTATCAGCGAATCAATTGCTCTAAAACTTCTCACCACCGTCAGATTAAGCAGATGTAAAATTACTGGATTACTTGTAAAGATTTGGTGATTTTTTTCACAATAAAAAGGAAATTAACCTTGAAATTACTGTTTTACAAGGTTTTTTATGGTAGCGAGTATTACTACAGCCTGAATCCAGCATAAGTTTTTATGGTAATCTATCAGAAAACTCATAAATAATTTTGAGCGTTAAAAACAGTTGAAACGCTCATTATAATAGGCCATTTATTCTACTTTTGTATGTAAGATAAATTGCTTTTGATGTATAACCAATCTAATTATTATCTAAGTAATGGTAAGGCGGGATGTCATGGTAAAGCAGGCTACTCTTCAATCAAATAAACTACCAACGATTGAAGACGCTGAATTTGCGCTTGACAAGTTTAATATACAAAATGAAATTAAAGCTTCAGCTTGCAGGGATCAGGTCGAGTCAGGCATTGATGCTGCCAGAATTACTGTACCCGCTTGTATCTTTTTAGACTTAGAAGAGTTGAAGTGTTTTGAACCAGTAGAGCGCCAGTATGAACGCTGGGGAGTAATTTTTCACAATTCTCTAGCAATACAACCATCAAATCCAGCATTTCCAGCCTATTCAGGGCTAACAGTTTTAATGGGAGCGCCTAAAAGTGGATTTTTAGAAGCTACTTTCTTGCGTCCGGTTAACTCGGTTAGCGCCTTTGTCACTAGTTCGCAACGGCTAGTACTTTCCGCCTATGATCGCGATCGCCAACTGCTTGGTCAAACTGCACTACCAGGCTCTAATCTTGCCAATTCAGACTCAGCAATTTCCCCCAATACCTTATTATTTATAAATGTGAATAACATCTATAGCGTTACCTTCTGTGCTTTTGATGGTCAATTCACCATTGATAACTTTCGTTTTTGCCTTTAAAAAGCCTTTATGCCCTTGCTCTAAGCCATCTAAAATGGTATCTTTATTTCCGCCGTGCTGTACTAGTCTACTATCAGTCGATGCAAAGCAGGCATCTTGTGGTTTGGGTCTTCACCTTTTCTTCATTCCCTAGTAAAACTTATACAATAGGTAATTTCGTAATCAAGTAGGTAAACACTGTGGCACAGGCTTCGTCTTCTTGGCAGCAATTGATCAACCAAATCCTCAACTGGAAATGGTCGCATCCATTGTTCAAGACAAAAGGAGCTACAAAGCAGCAAACATTTAAGCGTTTCTCTGGGCCTGGCGGCTTGCTTGGGTTCCTGACAATTTTTGTTGCTATGTTGTTGTGGAACTGGATGCTGCTATTGGCTCTCTTAATGGGCATTGGGGTAATGGTATTGGTTTACTCAATGCAGAAGTGGGATTGGCAATTGCACTGGTCTAAGATACGTAAGTTCTTAAACAGTTCAAATCGTCGATTAGTCTTAGCGGTCATTAGTGGTGGTCTTGCTACTGTCAGCACTTATATGGCCGCTGCAATTTGGGTTGACTCTCACAGTTCCTGGATTGCAGCTGGTGCTATTATCCAAGGCGTGGGAACCCTGTTAACTTTAATTTTATTGGTCTGGCAAATTGTCAACTTCTATGAAAATCGAGAAGAAGACTATCTCGATCGGTTGTTGGTCAATTTAACAGACAAAGATCCATTGAAACGGTTGATTGCCCTACGTCAACTAACTAAATTCATCAGCCGTCAGCGAGTTGATTCTTCAGTACAGCAAGATGTTGCCGAATGCTTGCAACTCTTACTCAGTCGAGAGGAAGAAGTTGCGATTCGAGAGGCAGCTTTTAAAAGTTTACAAGCTTGCGATGACCTCCGTTCGATCAGAGACCATTGCCTACAAGTGCTACCCCCCAAAACAGCAGCACCTTTTGTACCCGTATCAGCAAAAGTCAAGCACCACGTTTATTAGTTATTTGTCATTTGTCCTTTGTCTAATAACTAATTCCCATTCCCCACTCCCCATTCCCCAATCCCCAATCCCTAATCCTTATTTTCGACACAACTGTCCATTAGTAACTTGCACTACCGGATGATTGCACCGCCGTACCAATTGTTCATCATGGGTGGTAACAATTACCGTAGCTCCAAAGGAATTTAACTTCTGGAGAATCTGGATTACTTGCCAGGAATTATCAGGATCGAGATTTCCAGTAGGCTCGTCTGCTAACAGTAGTGGTGGTGTACCAACGATCGCACGGGCAATACTCACCCGTTGTTGCTCTCCCCCAGATAGTTGATCTGGGAAGCAATCAGCTTTACTCAGCAAACCTACTAGCTTTAAAGTTGGTTCTAAACGTCGTTGAATTTCTTTACGGGTATACCCTTGAGCTTGCAGCACAAAAGTCACATTTTCTGCTACTGTTCGTTGGCTAATCAGTTTGTAGTCTTGAAAAACAATGCCAATCCGTCGCCGGAACAATGACAAGCGATCGCCCCGTAAACCCGCTATATTACAGTCATCAACAATTACTTCTCCCTGTGTAGGCAACTCCTGGCCATACAAGAGTTTCAAGAGCGTTGATTTACCAGAACCACTTGGCCCGGTGATAAACAGAAATTCTCCCTTTTTTACCTCAAGGTTCGCATTCAATAAGGTGTGAGTGCCGTTAGCATAAGTCTTGCTTACAGATTGCAATGTCACCTTTGCAGTAGTATTACTACCATACTGCTGAGTTGCACAGTCCTCTCTCTGAAAGGATTTATCTGTTTTAACTTGAGTTGTTAATACTGGCATTGTTAAACTTTCCTCATAACCACAACTAAACAATTTGCCGACTTAGATGTGACATTGCCTATCAAAATAAGGATTCCCAGGTTTTGCCTGGGAATTTAAAATTCAACAAAGAAAATTTAAAATTTTTTGAAGACTTCAGTATTAACTAAGTAATAACACAGACTAAACGCCCCGCTGCTGC
Source organism: Nostoc sp. TCL240-02 (assembly GCF_013343235.1). GTDB lineage: Bacteria > Cyanobacteriota > Cyanobacteriia > Cyanobacteriales > Nostocaceae > Nostoc. The sequence goes on from NZ_CP040094.1 coordinate 73,218, forward strand.
TAGCAAAACTCTTAACAAAGTAAGTTTCAAAGTTATAACCCTTACGGGTTCGCCAGTCACTCATGGGGGAAACCCCCTTGGCGCTAGCCTCTCCCTTTGGGAGAAGACCGCGCTGGCTCACCAATAACAAAGGACAAATGACAGTCCTTGCCACTTAGCTTTGATTGCGCCAACCTACTTAACTAATTGCATCTTTTGCTGTCAAACGATAAACAAAAGCTTTTACAGCAAAAGCAGGCAAAGCCAACATTCGCCGCCAACGCCAAGGTTCTTGATACAGCCGATACAACCATTCCAAATTATTATTTCCTAACCAGGCAGGAGCGCGGGTTTTAGTTCCCGACCAAATATCAAAACTACCACCAACGCCAATCCAAATTGCTTGAGGACACAAATGGCGGTTTTTGGCAATCCATAACTCTTGACGTGGCACTCCCAAACCGACAAAAATCGCTTGTGGCTGCAATTGAGCAAGAGTTTGTTGCAATTGCGCTTCTTCTTCTGGGGAATGGTAGCCTGAGTGAGTGCCTACTATATTCAAATCTGGAATTTGCTGCTGCCAAAAATCTGCCGCAGTTGAGGCCACCCCAGGCGCTGCTCCATAAAAAAACACCTTTGCCCCTGTCTTCTGTTGTCCAAGTTCTTGCAAAAGTTTTTCTGCTAATTCAATTCCCGGAAAACGCTGAACTTTTTGCCATAGTAATAACCGTAAATACAGAACAACCCCGGCTCCATCTGGAATAACTAGTTCAGCATTTTTAATTATCTGAGCGAGGAATTCATTCTGCTCTGCCTGCATAGTCATTTCTGCATTGAGCGTTACTACATGAATTCCTCTGCCTTGTTCTAGGCATTCTAACAACCAGCCTGGATAGTTAGCCATCACATGAACTGGTATTCCCAATACTGAAAATGCTTGATTGCCTTTAGACATAGCCTATTCTTAAGTAACCCTCACGCCAGATTTACTTGAATGTTAAGTTTATCAAATTTTTTTATATTAGAACTTAGGCAGGAAAGATCCCAATACTTTTCAAATAAACCCAACAATCTCTCTTTTGGTCTGGGGAAAGGGTAAGGGGTAAAGGTAAATTTAAACCTTTTCCCTTTCCCCTTTCCCCCTTAACCGAAAAGTATTGGGAAAGATCCCCAGTGCCTTGGAACAATAGAAAGCTTGACATACTCCCCATTTTCAACATTGGCTCTACAAGCCTGGGGTTTTGAAAGTGGGGATTTCTCAGAGCGCTTGTACTTGGGCTGAATCAGTGCAAATTTTATTGTGAAAGTGTAATATTAACTCAGTATAAAAAAGCTCAACTTGCAACCCTGGTTCCGGGAACAGAAGCTCCCACTATACTGCTTACAGTTAGTGTGGGAGTATGTCACGAAACTCGACTTTATGGTTAAGGTAGTGTAACGGGCTGAAGTTGGCTATGAGTAAAATTCGTATTGCTTTAATTGAAGATCATGACCTCACTCGCGTGGGTATTCGGACAGCGCTCATCCAAAAGGATGAAATTGAAGTTGTAGGTGAAGCTGCCAATGCTGCCGAGGGGCTAAGAATGTTAAAAATGGTACAACCTGATATTGCGATCGTAGATATTGGTTTACCAGATAAAGATGGTATTGAACTAACACGGGAGGTAAAATCTACTGCGAATGGGCAGCAGCTAGCCACAAAAGTGTTAATTTTGACGCTGCGGGATAACAAAGAAGCTGTGTTAGCGGCTTTTGCTGCTGGTGCAGATTCTTACTGTATGAAAGATATCAAATTTGATAATTTGCTGGAAGCAGTGAGAGTAACTTACAATGGCAACGCCTGGATCGATCCAGCGATCGCTAGAATTGTATTACAACAAGCACAACAAAATCCTCAAAAGTTGGAATCGGCTTTTGTAGATGCCAAGACTATTGCCTCTAACCCTGATTATGTCGAGAATCTGGAAGGAATTCAACCTTACACCCTGACAGAAAGGGAATTAGAAGTGCTACAGTTGATTGTCGAAGGTTGTAGTAATGCACTAATTGCGGAAAGACTTTACATCACTGTTGGGACTGTTAAAACTCACGTTCGCAATATTTTGAATAAGCTATGTGCCGATGACCGTACCCAAGCAGCAGTCCGCGCCCTGCGTTCTGGTTTAGTTGGGTAAAGGTAATTTTGATGTGGAGCAATTGAGAAGGATCAAGGGAAACTCATAACTTTGAAAAAGTGATATTTTCAAAGTGAATAGCTTCTCTGATTTTCTATGATTTATTATGTGGGATAAACATCACACTATATCGCCATTCAAACATCTCAAAAGTAAAGTCAAATATGGCTGAGACAGGGGTCGAAAAACTTAAGCTCATGGTGGTAGATGATGAGCCAGACAACCTAGATTTACTCTACCGCACTTTTAGACGAGATTTTCAAGTATATAAAGCCAATCACGCCTTTGGCGCTCTGGAAATCTTGGATCAATTTGGCGAAATGGCGGTGATTATTTCTGACCAAAGAATGCCAGAAATGAATGGCACCGAATTTTTTAGTCGAACAGTGGAGCGCTTTCCAGACACAATTCGGATTTTGTTAACTGGTTTTACTGATGTCGAAGATTTGGTGGATGCCATTAACTCTGGTCAGGTATTCAAATATATTACCAAACCGTGGAATCCAGATAAACTTAGGGCATTAGTTGAGCAAGCTACTGATACCTATCGCATAGTCAAGAAGCGCACGCAAGAGTTGCGTCGGGCCCTACGACGAGAATCTTTGTTTAATGCCGTCACAACCGCAATTCGCGAGTCTTTAGACTACGACAGTATGCTGCAAAAAATTGTAGCAACTATTGGACAAACATTTGACGCTAGCAGTTGCTTGCTCAGACCTGTAGAAGGCGATCGCCTCATACAAGATGAGTTTTCATACCACGATCCTAAATCCAATGTATTAGATTGCTTCTTCGACCCCAGTATTTTAATTGAAAAAGTGCTGGAAACCCGTCAATATCAACTTACTCAAGAAATATACGAGGGCAACCCCTGTCACCATTTGGTTGTGCCACTTAGCTACCAGCAGCATTTGTTGGCTGTGCTGGCCCTCCACCAATGGGGACGCGATCGCCCCTGGCAAGACGAAGACATCCAACTAATTGCAGGTGTTGCCGAACAAGCAGCCTTAGCTCTCTCTCAAGCAAAACTCTACCAGCGTCTCCAAGAAAAGCAACAGCAGATTCATAATGAGTTGGAGGTGGCTCGGCAAATTCAATACAACTTGCTACGCCAAAGTTTACCTGATATCAAGGGTGTAAAAGTGCAAGCCTGCTGCTACCCGGCCAGGGAAGTAGGAGGCGATTTCTTTGAAGTGTTTGTTCATCCCAAAGGCGACTTGTGGTTGGCAGTAGGTGATGTCTCTGGTAAGGGTGTCCCAGCTGCTTTATTTATGGCTAGTATTATTTCAGTTTTGCGCCGAGAATTATCTCAAGAAACACCAGCCGAGCCGAATGTGGTTATGCAAAACCTCAATCATGCTCTGAGTGAAGATTTAATTAGCAACAATTATTTCATCACTCTTGTGTTAGCTTGTTATACCCCTAGTACTAAGGAACTCGTCTACACGAATGCCGGTCATATTTATCCACTGTTATGGTCACGCCAAGATGCTTTGGGCAACAATCCTAATTACCTGAAAGTCCGCAGCGTTCCTTTGGGAATCTTACCCAAGTGGCAGGCACAGTCTGGTCGTTTGGTTCTCGCGACTGGAGACACATTATTACTCGCCAGTGATGGTATTACAGAAGCAACGATCTCAAATGATTCTGATTTAACAGTAAAAAACGGGTCTAGTGCTGAGGCAGTTAACCGTTCTATGCTGAATCAAGATGGTCTTTGGCAACTGTTACAACAAGAAGAACAACCACTTTCTCTCAACCATTTGCTAGCTCGCATTCAGGCAGATAACCACATTCAAGAAGACGATCAAACTATACTTTCACTGGAGATTTTATAAGTGATGAAAAGTGAGCTTCATGTACCAAGTGACTTGAATTTTCTGAATATTGTCGAAAACTGGTTACTGGGATGTTTGAAAATTCAGCTAGGAGAATCTGTGGATTGGTCACGGCAATCAAGTCGTTTGAGACTGGCTTTGGTGGAAGCTTACTCAAATGCAGTCCGTCATGCCCACAAGGACAAACCAAATTTACCAATTTTACTGCGTTTGGAAGTAAAAGACCGGGATCTGGCCTTAGAAGTTTGGGACTACGGCGAAGGCTTTGATATGTCTAACTACTACGCACCCAACCCTCTAGAAAAACAAGAAGGTGGTTATGGTTGGCTGATTATGAATCGTCTGATGGATAAAGTGGACTATGAGTTGCAGATTGATGGTGCAAACTGTCTCAAGTTACAAGCTACTTTGCCCGAATTAGTCAAATAGACAAAAGTTATCTATAGAAATTTTTGATGCCTAGATTTTGTTTTGGGTAATATCAAACATTTCCTCAACAATTATACTTATTTACTACTTTTCACGACGTAAAGAAAGTAACTCTTGGGGAGAAGCTAAAAGTTTGATTCTAGTATAGAAAATTTGCCGTTGTTGGTTGAGGATAAATATCCACAAGACATTCACACTACACCAGGAAGTTTGGGCTTTGCCTGCTACTTGAATTTGAATCTTACCGGTCTCTAAAGTCTCGGCGATTGCCGTGTTGGGGTAAGCTTTAACGTTTTGGCCTTCTTGTTTTAAATAGGCTGCGATCGCATCTATCCCCACAATATCAGATTCAAAGGGTGGACGCATCACACCATCTACCGCAAATAAGGCAGCAGTTGCCTCAAATTCTCCAGCATTTAAGGTTTGAAAATAACGCAGTACGTTTGTTTCTGTAATTCCCTCAATCTGGAATTCTTCTTTCAACTGCGCTGGAGATATAAATTCAGTAGAGGTCATAAAATTCTCTGTATTATGCTAACTGAATATTCATTTCAATACAAAAATCGTTTAAAAGAAAGCTGCTTTTGAAATAGATTGCTACATATTGCTAAATCTTCCTCACGATAGAAGTTGAGATGTTGCAATGGAATGTCTCTACATTGGTGTTGCAAAAATTGAAGAAGGCAGGAGGCAGAAGGAATACTACCCTCTTGCCTTCTTCCTTTCTCGATAAAATTGATACATAGGGAAGGTAACAAATATTCATCAAAGGTATTGACTAGGTAATGTATAATTTATTTGCCTTTATTTAGGCAAAATCCAAATAAAAAAATGAGTCAGTATTCTGTAACAAGCAGTAGTGTAGTGAAAAAAAAAGCCAGCGAGTTGGGCTTTGACAAAGTTGGAATTGCTGCTATAGATAGCATAAATGCTACAGAAGCGCAGAGGTTACAAGCATGGATTGAACTGGGTTATCACGCCGATATGGAATGGATGGCTAACCCAAAACGTCAGGATATTCGCTTAGTGATGCCAGAAGCGCGATCGCTAGTGTGTGTGGCTCTAAATTACTACACACCACATCAACGTCCTCAAGGCGAGGCTTATGCCAAAATTTCCCGTTATGGTTGGGGAAGGGATTATCACAGGGTAATGTATAAAAAACTCAAGCAGCTATCTACATGGCTACAATCACTCGATGAAAGTGTAAGAGTTCGTTATTATGCAGACACTGGCCCAGTGCAAGATAAAGTATTGGCTCAACTTGCCGGAATTGGTTGGATTGCCAAGAATGGGAATGTGATTACACGGGAATATGGCTCTTGGGTATTTTTGGGAGAAGTATTGACCAATTTGGAGCTAGAGAGCGATCGCCCGTATACAGAACACTGCGGTAGCTGTACTCGTTGTCTTCAGGCTTGTCCTACAGGTGCAATTACTCAGCCTTTTGTTGTGGATGCTAATCGCTGCATCGCTTATCATACAATTGAAAATCGGGACGAAGAACTGCCACAGGCACTCACACCCCATTTGCAAGGCTGGGTTGCTGGTTGTGATATTTGCCAAGATGTTTGTCCTTGGAATCAACGTTTTGCCACTACAACTAATATTCCAGAGTTTCAACCTTATCCTGGGAATATTGCTCCAAAACTGCTAGAATTAGCCAAAATCTCAGATCGGGAGTGGGATAAACGATTTACAGCATCTGCCCTGCGGCGGATTAAGCCAGAAATGTTACGACGCAACGCCCTAGCTAATCTTGACGCATCCAGGCAAATAATGACTCCGAAAGTAATTATTTTTGATTTTGATGGCACAATTGCTGATACAGTAGATGCCCTTGTAAGTATTGCCAATCGTCTAGCTGTAGACTTTGGTTATAGACACATCAGCCCAGAGCAATTAGCCCTCCTTAAAAACTTAACATCTAGGGAAATTATTAAGTTCTCAGGAGTTTCTCTATTTAAAATACCTTTTTTAGTTAAAAAAGTTAAAGGAGAATTAAAAGACAAAATTCCCGAATTAAAACCAATTCCGGGAATTAAAGAAGCATTAATAGAACTGCAAAATCAAGGATATAAACTGGGTATTATCACTTCTAATTCTAAAGATAACGTTACCCAATTTCTCACAATCAATGATTTAAATTACCTGTTTGATTTTATCTACTCAGGAATTACAATTTTTGGCAAAACAACCATAATCAATAATGTATTGAGGCAAAAACAACTCAAACCCCAAGAAGTTATTTATGTCGGTGATGAAACCAGAGATATAGAAGCATCAAAGAAAGCAAATATCCAAGTAATTGCAGTAGCTTGGGGCTTTAACTCATCGGAAGTACTAGCTAAACAAAATCCAGATTATTTGATTCACCAACCTAGCGAACTGCTAGAAGTGATGAATGGTTATTAATTATATACACATCTCCATAAATTAAATATGCGTTATCCATAACCATTGTAGAGACATAGCTATGCTACATCTCTACATTTTTTTCACCAGATGTCTAAATGTTGGATTAGGAAAAATTACTTTTTCGGTTGACCCTTTTCCAAAGCTTTTTGTACTAGTTCATCACTGACATTAGTTACACCTTCAGTTTTAGAATTCCCAACTTCCTTTGCTAACTCTGCATAGTCGTCAGGATTACCAGTTGACTGCGCTTCAATTTTTGTCTCTTCTGGCTTAGAGGTTTGATATTTAGGTGCTGTGGCTGCTTCGGCTGCTGCTGCACCTTCACCAGTCCGATCAACTTCACTCACGCTAAATTTTTGTGCAGCTGCATAGTCAGCATCAAAATCAACTTTTGGCGCTTTTTCTTCACCACTAGCTATGTTTTCGGCAGCTAATTGAGCATCATGGGTGGGAGCTTCATTAACATTGGGCTTTACTTCATCAGGCATAATTAAAAACCTTAAGGTAAATTTTTATTACTAGGGCGATTGTAACAAGTCAATATGCCGCTTCGTTGCTTTCTTGGGAGAGATTTTTACCTCTATTAAAAGATAGATAAAAGCTGCAATTTGCAATAAAGTTAACTCCTTCTATCGGTACTAGAATCTAATGAGAAAACTCTGGTAACACTTAGTTTGACCTATTAAATTTACTTGGGGACAAAATTATGACTGCAAGTTACGACAAAACTATTTCTCAAGCCCAGAGCAATGAAACTCAAAAATTAGTGGATGCGTTTAATGCCTTAGATACCGATGCCAAATTAGCCTGGTTCTATTTTGTTTATAAAAAAATGGGTGATTCAATTACGCCAGCTGTACCTGCTGCGGCTGAACCAGAATTAGCACCACTTCTGTTAGGAGACTATTTTGAATTATCAGATGAGCAGCAACTAGATATTATGCGGGATATTGTTAACCGCAAAGATACAGAATACTCTCGTGCTTATGGGTCGATAAAAGAAAACAATCAGTTGTTAGTTTGGTATGCTTGGGCAGTAGCGATGGGAAATCAGGTGGTTGGTTTACCAGCTAGCTACAAGCCAAGTAAGGCAATTAACGATCTGGTTTCCCAGATTGAAAAACTAGATTTTGACGAGCAAATTTCGGTGTTTCGGACAATAGCTGGTGAAGTGGGTTACACTGATGTCAAGCCGATCGCAACACAAGCAGAAACTGGTAAAACGTCGAGTTTGTAATCATATCAAAACCGCATTTATCAGCCTTGGCGACTAGATACAAACTTTCGTCCACCTACTGAACTTCAAGGGTGAAATCGGACTTTATTAAGCTATGACACAGTAAGGTTACTCAAGTCGCTTGGGGTGAGGTTAGAGTGTACCACTTGACCATCGCGGAACCAAACGATGCGCTGGGTTTGACGGGCAACTTCTGGTTCATGTGTCACCATGACAACGGTGATTCCACTGCTATTGAGTTCGCTAAAGATATCTAAGACTTCTTGGGTTGTGCGCGAATCAAGTGCGCCTGTGGGTTCATCGGCTAGGAGTACTACAGGACGATTGACAATGGCTCGTGCGATCGCTACTCTTTGTTGTTGTCCACCAGACAGTTGAGTTGGTTTGTTGTTGAGGCGATTTGCTAAACCGACTCGCGTCAATGCAACTATTGCGCGATCGCTTCTTTCTTTTGGATTCACACCAGCATAAAGCATTGGCAGTATCACATTTTCTAATGCTGTTAGTTGGGGCAATAGGTGGAATTGTTGAAACACAAACCCCAGCTTTTTATTACGGATATGCGCCAATGAGCGATCGTCCATTTGGGCTACATCAAGATTATCTAAGTAATAATGTCCGGTTGTCGGACGATCTAAACAACCGATAATATTCATGGCTGTGGATTTGCCAGAACCTGAAGGGCCCATGATGGCACAATATTCGCCCTGTTCCACAATTAAGTTGACATCATTCAGCGCTCGTACCTCTGTTTCGCCGCTACCATAAATCTTGAAAATGTTTTCTAGTCGAATGATTGCTGGTTTCACTAGAGGATTAGGAACCAGAGAATCGTTAATTGAAATAGTGTTTGTCATAAAGATTACAGGTAATCTTGGGCTGGTAAGTTACTTTTTTCCCAGTTGTAACTATAGTAACCATCCTCACAAGGTAAATTGTCGGCAAGGAATTAGCGATCACTAATTCCTTTGATCAGTTAAGTTGGCACAATAAAATTAAAGTATCTTGTAAAAATCGTTATTTTCACGATCTTCGTCGAGCCTTCGCGTGAGACAAAAAATATTTATGCAAGAGACCAATGACAAATGACCAATAACATCTAATTTCTTCCAAATCCCTTAGAAACTGAGCGCTTTTTTAAACTATCAGAATTTTTACCAGCAAACATCCATTGCAAATGCTGTGGTAACAGTTTGGCTAAATCATACCGCTTTAAAATCGTCTCTCGCGCATTCGCACGAATTTTTTTCATCTCTTGAGGATGATTCAGCGCCTCTTCAACCCGATTAGCAATATCCTGGGGAGAAAAGAAATCTACTAACAATCCATTTACCTCATCATGGATGACCTCCAATACTGGCGGAGTCTTAGAAGCTATTAGTAAACATCCTGCTGCCATTACTTCTAACATTGACCAGGATAAAACAAAAGGACGGGTTAAATAAATATGAGCAGAAGAAGCTTGTAAAACTTGAAGATACTCATTGTAAGGTAGTCTATCTGTAAAGTGCAGCCTTGATAAATCTAAAGATGATTTTAATTTTTCTAGCATTAACTGTTTATAAGTCTGACCATCGGGAAGATTCTTCCCATAAGCCACCCGATCTTCTCCTACAACTACTAGATGACACTTAGGTCTTCGCTGCTGAATTAGTGCCACTGTTTCCATAAACTGTGGAAATCCTCTATAAGTTTCCATTCCCCGTCCCACATAAGTTACCAACTCTTCAACATAGGAAAGGTCAAGATTTATTCTTGGTAAAACTAACTTTGCGTCTGGCTTGGGAACAAAATAATTGGTATCAATACCATCATGAAGTACAGTGATTTTGCTATGATATTCTTTGGGAAATTGGTGACGCTGCCAATTAGTGGGAGAAAGTCCGCGATCGCAGCTATATAAATCAGTTAAAATCGGTGCATTTTTCACTCGGATACGGCATTCATCATCAGCATTCAGTGGTTCATTGGGATCAAAATCTGCATCCGAACCGTGAGCGTGATAAAACCACTCGAAATAACACAATAATTCTGCTTTGGGAAAAACATCTTTCATAAATAAAGTCGGCCCCCAACCAGAATGACCATAAACTATATCTGGAAAGAAACCCTCGGATTTTAATTTTTCGGACACGCGGTAGACAGCCTGAGCGGTGAGAACAGCATTTTCTAGGTTGCGAACATAATGGTGAGTTTGGGGAGCAGCTTCCCGAGAAGGAGTGTAAATAGCTTTAAAAACCCCAGGTATTTCGCCTTCACGACGATTTGTTCCAAAGACGACTTGGCAATTAGGATCTTGACCTAAAACTGTCGCTAGGTTGCGAAATTGTGAGGGAAAATTGGGATGTAAAAATAAAACTTTCATTGGAATAATCTTGATTAAATTATTGCCAGATAAAATAAATTAAGACAAGCTATTTCAGATTATAAGATTATTTCTCACAATTTTTAGCAAGTAAATTTAGGTAAATGGTAGCCTGAAAATGCGACAATAATCGCAAATTCATGTTATGACAATGAAATTTATTGGCATTGATTTAGGCTGGCGATCGCAACCAAGTGGATTATGCTGTTTAGAATGGATAGATGGACAACTGCAATTACTTGATCTCGACCGCAAAGAAGCTATTGCAGACATCCTTACCTGGATCGATCAAAGCGTCCAACCAGACCAACCAGCAATCATCGCTGTAGATGCACCTACCCTCATACCTAATGCTACCGGGAGTCGCCTCCCGGATAAACTCAGCCACAAATACTTTGGCAAATATCATGCAGGATGCTACCCAGCTAATCAAAACCTACCATTCGCCGATCGCACCATCAACTTTGGTTTAGAATTAGAATCACGTGGTTTTGCCCACGCACCCACTATAGAACCACAAAAACTTAGCAGATATCAAATAGAAGTCTTCCCCCACCCAGCAATCGTTAACCTATTCAACTTAGAACGCATCCTCAAATACAAAAAAGGAAGGCTCACTGAGCGCCGCCTAGAACTAATCAAACTCCAAAATTATCTTCTCAATATCCTCCCCTCTCTTTCTCCTCCTCTGCGTTCTCTGCGTCTCTGCGGTAGCCTACGGCAAGACGCTGCTGCGTCTACGTTCCTTCTTGAAATCCCCACCACAGGCGTAGCCCTCAAAGCAACCGAAGATAAACTAGATAGCTTAATTTGCGCTTACGTTGCTGCATACTGGTGGTATTGGGGAGAACAACGTAATTTGGTACTTGGCGATCGCACCACAGGCTACATTATCATCCCCCAAAGAATATTAGCCTAAAATTGTAATATTGTAAGATTTAACTCAAGGAGTTTTTATGCAAAGAGTTAGTTCTAATTTGAGTTTAAAACAACTTTATGAAATTGACGAGCATCTCTGGTTAGAGGAAACAATCAAGTTATTAAAATCTAACCATTTAGAAAAATTAGACTTAGAAAACTTAATTGAGGAGCTAGAAAATTTGGGTCGTAGAGACAAAGCCAAGGTTGCTAGTTTATTAGAACAAATTATTAGACATCTTTTATTGCTGCAATATTGGACAGAAGAATCTGAATATAACTCAGGACATTGGAAAGCAGAAATTAGAGGTTCTAGAAATCAATTAAAACGTCAGATAACAACGAATTTATATCAATTTTTAGAAAAAAATTAGCATCAATTTATGATGATGCTTTAGGATATGTAATTGATCAAACTAAGAGCAAACTCGATAAATTACCTCAATATTCTACTTACACCTTAGAACAGCTACTAGATATTAATTATCTACCTGAAAAGTTTTCATAAAAAAGGCGTTGCTAAATCAGCAACGCCTAGTATAGAGTATTCAATAACTACTCAGCACTCTTACTCTGCCCAAGCAATTAACCTTGGCTCATAAGCATTAGCCAGATTTGGATTTTTCGGCAATACACGCAAAGACAAGCCCTGTAAACCAGAAGCGGTATAAGTAATATTACCCGTGTAAATGCTCAATTGTTGTGAATCCTCACCTTGGTAATCCATCACCACTGTTACAGCGTTGACAATCTCACCATTGGCATCGATCGCACCTTGATATAACTCCACCTGCACATCATCATTGGTCAAGGTTGCTAAGTCAACTTTGGCTTTGACAGCAACAGTTTGGTTAACTTCAATGTCTGAAGCTGCCGATACATCAACATCTTTGATTCTGATGTTGAACCAGTGTTCGCCCAATTTTTCTTTCCAAGCAGCTAGTTCTTTGGCTGGGGCATAGTTATCAACAGTCAGGGTATGATAGCGATCGCTAGCTGGGAAATAAGCCCTTTGTGCATATTCTCCTACCATCCGCGCTGTATTGAAGAACGGACAATTCAACCGAATTGCATCCTTCATTTTGGCAACCCACGGACGGGGTAAACCATCAGTATCCCGGTGTTCATAAAATAGTGGTACAACTTCCTTCTCTAACAACTCGTAGAGAGCATTTGCTTCTACTTCATCTTGGTAGTTAGGATCGTCGTAATTCTCTCCATGTCCGATTGCCCAGCCTGTACGGACGTAATCAGCTTCATCCCACCAGCCATCTAGTACACTTAAATTCGGCAATCCATTCATTGCGGCTTTCATGCCACTTGTACCAGAGGCTTCCCGTGGACGACGCGGTGTGTTTAACCAGATATCGCAACCCGCAACCATCAACCGGGAGATGTGAATGTCGTAATTGGGAACAAACACTACCTGTTTTTCTAAATGTTGTTCGCGGATAAAGTGATTGATCTCGCGGATGAGTTCTTTACCGGGAATATCCTTGGGATGTGCCTTACCAGCAATCACGAATTGCACTTTCCGGTCTTTGTTAGCCAGCAGAAGCCGCTTAATCCGATCCAGATCGCGCATCCAGAGGGTAGCGCGTTTGTAGGTGGCAAAGCGACGGGCAAAGCCAATGGTGAAAGCGTAAGGATCTAAAACTTCTTGTGCTTGGGTAATTTCGGAAGCGGAAGCGCCGCGATCGGTTAAATGCTTGACCAAATGCTCCCGGACATACAAAATCATATCCAAGCGGCAGCGTTCATGATTGCGCCACAATTCTTCATCGGGTATAGCATCCATCCGATCCCACAATGGGCTATCTGGTGGTGCTGATGACCAATTTGGGCCTAGATAGCGATCGTACAATTCTTGAGTCGATTTTGCCACACAACTGCGAGCATGGACACCATTAGTAATTGCGGCGATCGGTACTTCTTCTACTGGTACTTTCTGCCACAAGCCCTGGAACATTTGCCGCGACACTACCCCGTGCAGTTGTGCGACACCATTAGAAAATGTTGCCATTTTCAACGCCAGCACCGCCATACTGAAAGGCCCAGATAAATCACCTGTATTCTCGCGCCCCAGTCCTAAAAATTGCTCTTTGGGCAACCCAAATATCTCTGCATAGTACCCCAGGTAGTGCAGCATTTTATCGGGAGCGAACAAGTCAATTCCCGCCGGTACTGGTGTATGGGTAGTAAAAATATTACTGGAAGCCACCACCTGTTTAGCTTGGGCATAACTCAGCCCTTCTTCCTGAATCAGCAACCGGATGCGTTCTAGAGCAGAGAAGGCAGCGTGACCTTCATTCATGTGGTATGCAGTGACTTTCAGCCCCAAGGCTTTGAGCATTTGCACACCACCGATCCCCAGCATGATTTCCTGGTGGATACGCATATCAATGTCGCCACCGTACAGTTGATCTGTAATGTCGTGGTCGTAAGTATTGTTGGGTTCAATATTGGTGTCAAGCAGATACAAGGGAACTGTTCCCACCTGTACGCGCCAAACTCTAGCGTATACCTTGCGTCCTGGATAATCTACCGCAATCCGTAGCTCTGAACCATCGGCATTGCGCTCTAGATGCAAGGGCATATTATAGAAATCATTGAGCAAGTAGCGTTCTTGCTGCCAGCCATCAGCATTGAGATACTGGGCAAAGTAGCCTTGCTGATACAGCAAACCTACACCGACAAGCGGTAGCCCCAAATCACTAGCAGATTTGAGGTGATCCCCCGCCAGAACGCCTAAGCCGCCAGAATAGACGGGTAAACAATCAACAAGTCCAAATTCCGCCGAAAAATAGGCGTAGCATTCTTTTGGTTTGTCTTCGCGTTGTTTTTGATACCAAGTGCGTTCTTGCAAATAATCGTCTAACTGACGGTCAGCTCGATCCATTTGCGCTAGAAAGCCTTCATCTTCAACAACTTCCAAAAGCCGTGATTGCGAGATAGTACCGAGCATCAACACTGGATTGTGATGGCTAGACTCCCACAAATCAGAGTCTAATCGACGAAATAAATCTTTGCTCTCAACGTTCCAATCCCAGTGCAAGTTATATGCTAACCGCCGCAGTGGTTCGAGTCGCGGTGGTAGTGAAGGGGATACGTTAAATGTGCGAATTGGCTGCATAGGTTGGCAAAACTCCAAGTTGAATTATGGTTATTGTTTACTGTCTTTACCAATGTTGCCAATTCTTTATACTGTAGTTTGTGAAGAAGCGATGACTTTGTTAAGCATTGAGAATTCTTTTTAACATCGTTGCTAAAGTTTACACCAAGGTGTTTCTAATTCTATGCGTTACTCTCAGCCATATACTTGGTATATTAAGATTTAATCATTGAGTGGTATGTATCACTGAAAAAAATCTAGTTTTGAATAAATAATTTATATTTATTTTAGTATTGCTTCCGGGGATCAGTTCTACTGTCTTAGCTAAGGGTGAAATTTCCTCGTAGCTGTTTCCACAAAGGTTAAATTTTTAATTATTTTTTAATAAAATTGTGCGGGAAAATAAGCAGCTATGATTCTTAGGTTAGGGATTAGTTTGAGAAGATGTGATACAAAGTAACCCATGTAGACATCACTTAAAAGAGGAATGCGTAAAAATAATACCAAGGAGTTAACTAGGAAAAGCGTCGCAAACTACTTGGTATAAATTTTGGATACTAAATCAGGAAAATAACTTCTTAGCGTGTTATCTTATGAACCTAGTGAAGGCTGATCTTTGGTATTTTTTGTCATTGACAAAGCTACAGCAGCTGCATAAGCAATCTCCGCTGCCATTTGATAAGCAAGTTTGATACTTGATGAAGCGTCCTTGACTTTAGGAGAAAGAGAAGCTTTTTTTCGGCGCGACTCTTGTTTGATATCACCCGCTACAATAGCTCGCTGTAAAATGATCCAGGCATCTAGGTCTTCTGAGTCATAATTACTTTGAAGTTGCGATCGCAGTTGTTCTTCGGCTACAACACTCAAATAGCCGCTATTTAGAGCTTCTTGGACAATTTCTTTAATTAAAGCCATAATTTGAACCAAGTGTGTGAGTTAAAACCGATACCTCAATGTGGTCAATTTGATGTTGTTTTGTGGACTTCTCCTGGAAACTAAGCTAAGTTTTAGCTTTCTTTACAATAAAATTTATAATGAGTAACACCAAGCACGCATCACCCGCTTGGCTCACCCGAATGGGTGATTTACAAATTTTTAGATATAAGTAATAAGGAAGAAGAAAATTTTGAGCTTTTGAAGGAAGAGCGTGTAACCAGTATAGTAGATATCATTCTGAGTTTAACGCCCAATTATTAAATTACTTGGACAGCAAAGGTAGAAATATAGACAAAAATGACAATTAACAACTCAGAGCATCTTTAAAATTACCGTCCTCAATGATTTTTATCTAAGTGTATAAAATTATTTAAGAGTAGCGATAGCTCCATAAAAAAAGTTAGCTAATTTACAAGATTCTCATCACCAATCAACTTATTTATTAAGAGTGTTCCACTAAAAATAAAATGTGTTATTGTTAAAAGCAACTGTTATTAAAAACGATTCATGTAATTACAAGCATGAATTTGCTAGTCTGTAAATCATCTGTGTGCAACATGATTGGAGCAGCATACTCTAGAAATTCGTTGCAAGAAAGCCGTCATAGTAGTCGGGGAAGCGCTTACTTGTTTGCACCGATGGTCAACTTCAATGTGATGGCTGATGTAGGGGATAATCCACCCTAATTGGGTTTTGTGGGGCAATAATACCCAATTAAACCCAACAATAATTACATTGTTATGCTAGGCAGAAATTTTATCTAAATTTTTAAATATAGTCTAGTTAAATGTATTTTTTGTTGCAACATAGCTTGTGGAACTGAGTTGTTTTAAAAGACTAAAACCGCCTGATAGAAAGTAGCCTCAAGGCAAACAACTCAATCCCTAGTTTCGTAACAAGCTTTGCAAATTTGCCAGATAACTAAAACAGTATCCTATCTAAACCAACCAATTTACCCATCAGATAATTTCATAGTCTGGGGTTTGACCCTACAATGCACTAAGATTTTTTGTCAATTGCTCTGGTGAAAAAGAAGCAAAGTTTTTACATGCCTTGACTGGTACAAAAGCTTCTATAGATCCAAGGTAGTTGTGCATATCAAGTGGGTAATTATAACACACCTAATTTCAAGAATTGCTCACATAGTTAAAGTCAGACTGTAGGTTTTTCAAAATTTGGGAAACTATCTAAAAATATGGGTAAATTTCGGTAATACTGCCAACTAAGCTTAATGTATTAAGAAATACAAGATTTCTTTACATGGCAGAAGATTCGGATACAGGCAAAACACTTTCAATACTGTCAACACCAATTAATTGAAGAGATATGTAGCCATGCCTAACGAGCAATATTTTTCAAAATTGCAGCGTGTGCAAGAACTTGTAGTAACTACTGTGTTAGGGGATCTTCCTACACTTATTCTGGGGCCAAAGTTGCGTAGTTTAGGATATCGGAGTATTTTTGCTCAAATAGGCAGTCCAGTTTATATTCAAAATGGTGTTGAATTTAACGGTGCTTCTTGTATTGAGATAGGCAGTGGAGTCTATATTTTCAAGGGTGTACGCATGGATGCTAGAGGACACAAAAATAATAAAATTCATCTAGGCAATAGAGTGGCTATTGAGCGTAACGTTGATATAGGGTGTTTGGAAAATACGTGTATACATATTGATGAAGACACCTTCATTGCTCCAAACGTATGTATTGAGGGGCCAGGAGACATTAAAATTGGCAAACACTGCATGATTGCTGCCCACTCCGGGATATATGCCAATAATCATAATTTTGCCGATCCGATGGAGCTAATTAAATACCAAGGTGTTACTCGCAAGGGAATTGTGATTGAAGATGATTGTTGGCTAGGTCATGGAGTAACGGTATTAGATGGCGTTACCATTGGCAAAGGTAGTGTTATTGGTGCGGGAGCAGTTGTCAATAAAGATATTCCTCCTTTATCCGTTGCTGTAGGCATACCTGCACGAGTAGTCAAAAACCGAATTGGCAAAGACCTAGCAAAAGTTCAAACTGAGAAATAGGGAATTGGGAATTGGGAATTGGGCATTGGGCATTACAACTATCTCCTGTGAACTATTTTGGGAAACCTTTGTTGTTAGTCAACGTCACAAGAGTAAATAATCTGTGAGTTATTTTTGAAGGGCATCTAATCTTGCACGATTCTCAATAACCGCAGGATAGGCACTGCTAGTCCCTAATCCCCAGTCCCCAATCCCCAGTCGCCAGAGTCCTCTAAAAAAGGGACGAGATTTGGGTAATATAAAGTAGCTATCTTTTCTGCATGGCAGATCCTCAAAGAAAAGCTTTCTTTGTTTTACCCGTTGGAGATATTTCTATGCTGACTTTAAAAATCGCTGTTTATATTGTTGTTGCCTTCTTCGTAACTATCTTCATCTTCGGATTTTTGTCGAACGATCCTGCTCGTAACCCCGGCCGTCGGGACTTAGAGTAAAAGGGCGATAAATCATCCGCGACTTTGGAAGGCGGAAAATACTAAACGCCACAGAAACTTACTAAGCGAAATTTAGTAAGTTTCTTCCTCCAGGTAGCTTGCTGTAGGTAGCAGAAGGCGACAGTCGGAAGGCAGAATGTATGTTTATCCTTCCGTCCGTCATTTGGCTGTTTGTTAGCCCGATTTTGCTCACTTATGCTTCATCCAGTTCTGCCACCCAATCCGCCTCCTATCCTCGAATCTTTACAACCTGTAAATCCCACCTCATCTGCTAGTCATACAAAGTTTCTTTCAGTTGTAGAAACTGGAATGCAGGAAAAGACAGACAAATCTAAGCAGTCCAAGGATTTGCCTGAATTGTCGATTGCGGGTGACACCAAAAGTAATTCGCCATTGCCAACTCCCATTAATTCAACTCAGGATGACTCAGTAGTTGCCGAAACTTCCTCTGTACTCCATCCACCAGAAACCTTCCCACCAGAAATTTCCCCCATTACCGACTCTGAAAGTGCTGAACTTTTGGGGCGATCGCTGCTGGTTGGTTATCCAACGCAGGATATTAAAACCTCTAATGGCTATCCGAGCGTCGAACGCCGCCGCTTAGAGCTTCTCCTAAGAGCGGCGTTACGCAAACGGGAGACGCAAACAGAAGCCACTGCATTGCCAAAAAAAGTTGGAGCGGAGCCTTCCCTAAATGCAAAACCTGAATCTTCTCAAAAACTCGGTGAGCAAGATCTAACGACAAGCCCTTCTCTACGAGAGGCTGCGCCAACGGGTTCGGGGGTTCGCAATCGATGGGAACCGCCAAGACTGCGACCCCCTCACCGCTTTGCATCTACGCTAAATCCCAATTCTATTGCTAGAGAAAAACAAACCTTTTTGGACTCTCTACGATTTAACTATAGGGTCTCTCCAAGTCCTCTTGTCGCCCAATCTCCGCCTTCTATTCCAGTTGTCCCAAAGGTTACAACCAGCAATAAGTTAGTTGAATCCAAGGCGGAAATTTTAGCTAAGAAGTTAGCCCAGCAAAAACAGCTAAGTAACATTACTGCGCCACAGTCTTCCCAAAGAGACAATATCTCTCTATCTGCTGCCGATCTTGCACCAAGTTCTCAATCAGTACAAAATTTTATAAAATTCCAGTCTCGTAACCCGACAAAGCAACTTTCAACGCCCATCACTGTAGAATTCAGTTCCCAAGTCCAACAACAAACTCAAGCGCCAACATCTACACCACCAGTAAATACCACCAATCAGCCACAAGCACCAGCTAGCAAACCGCCAGCCCAACCGAGAATTGTAGAAGTCACTTCAGATCGGCAAGAGTATGACGAGCAACGGCGAATTATTACAGCTGTTGGAAATGTCGTTGTGCGATTTGATGGGGCGGTGGTGGATGCCGATCGCTTGCAAGTTAATTTAGACAACTTAATTGCTGCGGGGGAAGGCAACGTAACTTTAACCAGGGGCGATCAAATACTTCGTGGGCAACGCTTTACCTATAACTTTGTTCAAGATAATGGAGAACTCTTAAATGGTAGAGGAGAAATTTATGTGCCCTCAGCACAAACAGATTTTGCTTTCTCACCCATAGATGCAACTGCTGGTGGAGTAACAAAACGTCCGCCTAGCGATCGCATTCGAGCCAATCAGCCCCTTTCTGGTGTAAGCAGCCCTGGACAACTTGATTTTACAGTCGGGGGTCAAGCTGATGCTAGCAACCTCTCACCCCCAAAAACAGGAGGTGTAGTCAATCGGCTCAGATTTGAAGCTGAACACATTGACTTCTATCCGCAAGGCTGGCAAGCAAGGGATGTCCGTATCACCAACGATCCTTTTTCGCCTCCAGAACTAGAGTTACGCGCAGATACAGTAACTCTGACACGAGAAACACCTTTGGTAGACCGCATTAGAACACAGCGACAACGTTTGGTATTGGATCAAAGAATCTCCTTACCAATTCCGGTGAATCAGCAGACGATTGACCGTCGGGAGCGGGACGTTACACCTGCAATAGTTTCTCCCGGCTATGATGGAGATAAGCGGGGTGGTTTGTATATTGAGCGTGGCTTTCCAGTGATCGATACAGAGAAGACAAGCTGGACGATCACGCCTCAGTTATTAGTACAGAGAGGTGTGCAAGAAGGTACGGGTAACTTAGGCTCATTGTTTGCTGTCAAGACAAAGGTAAATTCTGTTTTGAGTCCACGAGCAGTAATTCAAGGAACTGGGGAGTTAACCAGTTTTGACTTAGACAAGGTGGAAGACAATTTGCGGGTGAATTTGGGATTGCGTCAGATAATAGGCACTTCCCTTCCCCATCTCTTGAATGTGCAATATAATTACCGCGATCGCCTCTACAACGGTACTCTCGGCTTTCAAACTGTCCAGAGCAGTTTTGGTGGCATTATTACCTCTCCTGTGATTCCTTTAGGAAAAAGTGGCATTAACCTAACCTATCAGGGAAGCGCTCAGTATATCGATGCCAATACCGATCGCCAAGACTTACTAGAACCCATACGCGAAAACGATCGCATTTCACTAGGTCGTTTCCAAGCTAGTGCTGACCTCAGTACTGGGGTGTTACTGTGGCAAGGAAAACCATTACCGCCCACTGCCACTGAGGGATTACGATACACGGCTAATCCTGTAGTTCCTTACTTGCAAGCGATCGCTGGACTTACAGGCACTACGAGTTATTACACCAATGGTGATAACCAAAGCACTCTAACTCCTAGAATTGGTTTACAAGGACAAATTGGTCATTTTTCTCGCCCTTTTTTCGACTACACTGCCTTTAATATTACTTACTCTCAAGGCTTAAACAACGGATTATCACCCTTTTTGTTTGATCGCTCCGTTGATAACAAAGTTTTGACTGCTGGGATATCACAGCAAATCTATGGCCCTTTTCGCTTAGGCTTTCAAACATCTGTTAACTTGGATACTGGTAGAGAAACCAGTACTGACTACATTTTAGAATATAGCCGTCGTACCTATGGCATCACCTTGCGTTACAATCCAGTGTTGGAATTAGGCGGCTTTAGCATCCGAATTAGTGATTTTAACTGGGGTGGCGGCACTGATCCATTTTCTGAAGTTAAGCCAGTAGTAAACGGTGTGCAACAGAATTATTAATAAAAGGTTGTTTGAAAAGTATTTTGCTGTAACTTTAGGCACTTTTAGACGTGATAAATCGCGTCTCTACATGAGGGCTTTCTGGCTTATCCCAAGCGTATTTGGATAAAACTAAAACTGGATCTGACTTGTGTGTACACCGTAGCCTTAAAAAAGGGGGAACCGGAATCAAAGTCCCCCTTAGAAAGCAGGGCTGATTCATTCGATCTCTTAGGATTTTGTCAAGAGTATGAGTCAAAAATTTGCTTGAGTGGGAAAAAGAAAAACTACCACCTCAACCAGCACATTTAAGTGCGTTCACCATTTTCTTGCCCAATCAGATTTTTTAGTCACCTGTTTTTTTTGCTTGGAACGCTTGTAAATCAGCGCCTTTTAGGGAATGAAACAGCCCTGCCCTTAGAAAGGGGAATTTAGGAGGATATAGAACTTTTGATACCGACAAGAGGACTTTTCAAAGATCCTCTAAGAAGGATTCAGAATTCTGAATAACCATCATCAAGTTGCTAAAATTTCTGCTTGTGGAAGAATAAATCCGCATAGTATTGAAGGTGCAGCCTCACATAGAATCGGTATGAGGAATCGCACAATTGGTTGATGCACCCCCAGGTATTCTCAGGTTGGCATAGTCGCCGCTTAATTGAACACGTGAAGGTGGTTGGTGTAGGACTGCACAGCATCTTTGAACTGCGGCTTGATATTGTCGCCATTGCTTACGGATTGCAATACTGGCGGCATCGTTACCTAAGTCAGAAAATCTTAGCCCAGCCCGAATTAGCCAAGATTCTACATCAGTTGTTTCACCCAGTATTTCTGGAATGGCATTAATTTTTTCCATGAGTAATATCTTTTATGCATATTTAAAATTGGTCATTTAACTTTAAGAAAAACTATTGATAATAGCCAATATAATTGGTTATCAAAATCATAAATAAAAATGATTAAAAATATGTCATATCTGAGTATGGATGCTCAGATATGACAGAATAAGTTCTATGACGGCTGGTAAACATCATTCCTTTAGCTTGCGAATAAGCTGTCTCCTAGCTCGTAATCACTAGAAGCGATAGCCTAATCCAGCTTGGAAGCTGACAGCATCAGCATCACTGTTTTTGTAGGCATCAATGCCCCATTTAGTATCGCCATAAGCAATGACATTATTGCTAACTTCTGATTCAATACCAAGGGTGACTACAGGTGCATTCTGATTGCCTAATGGGGTTTTTTGACCTTCGTCAGTTACAAAAGAATAACCACCACCGAAGTAAACGTTAGTGTTTCTGGCGATAGGCGCATCGTAAGTCACGATGGGCATAATTGCAGCAGCATCACCACCATACAGTACAGAACCCCGCAGTGAAACAGGTGTATTGGGAACGGCGTAACGTCCTTGAATATTACCGCCAATTTGTGCTTCATCGTTTCCTTGTCCACCACTGGTTGCACCAACTGCAACACCAGCACCAATATAATTACCGTTTGTACCGGCTGTTTGAGCAGAAGCAATTCCTGCCGAGAGGACAATGGAAGCAACAGCAAGTGCAGAGGCAGCTAATTTTGTAAGTTTCATAGAATTATTCTCACTAGAGTTAGGTAAAATCAATGTTCTCTAGTACTAGAATCTCTTTTTTTACAAAATGTAACCTCGCACACCTGGTTCACCCTACTGGCTGAATTATTTCTCACCCACTTGGGTGTACTAACTGAAATATTTAATTGAAGAATTCAGGATTCAGAATTTAGGAGTCAGAATAAGAAAATGGAAGATTCAGATCCACCACCCTCTTGTCTTTACGCTACGCTATCTGCTTTTTCTGACTCCAAGTTCATGCTGTTAGCGGGGCGTTTAGCCCATTCTGACTCCTGACTTCTATTTAAATAACAGTTATTTCTTCAAAAAGCGTTGACGTAGGCGAGATGTAAAAATATTCACCTCTGGTATTTTCATCCAAGAAGCGATCGCAGCAAACACCGCAATCCCTACAAAACCAGATACACACAATTGCAACACCAAAATCAGTAAACCCGTTTTACCTAGTAATTGCTGAGAACCAACCAATGTACCATAGCTTGCTAACCCAGCTACCACGCTACCAGCAGCCAAACCCAAAATCGGCAAACCCCATTCACGCCAAGGTAAACCGTTGAGTTTGCGATCGAGCAACCATAACAGCATCAACATTGAGCTACAATTTACACCCACTGTTGCCAACACCAAACCGGGAGCGCCAAAAGGTTTAACGAAAAACCAATCTAATAAGATATTGAGCAAGATGTTAAAAATACTGATGCGAAAAGGTGTCTGTCCATCACCTAAAGCGTAGAACACCCGCACCAAAACATCACGTCCCAAATAGACAAACATCCCAATTCCGTAAGCGACTAGCAACGATGAAACTAGCTCTGTGGCTTCTGGTTTGAAAGCACCGCGTTCATATACCACCTGCACAATGGGTACAGATAATGCCACCATCAATGCCCCTAGCGGTAGCATGGTGAAGGCAGTGAGTAGCAGTCCTTGGCGAATGCGTAATTTTAAATCTGGCCAATTTTCGGGGCTAGCAAGCCTAGCAAATATCGGTAACAGAGGCAGTAAAATGATATTAGAAATAATCCCCAAGGGAGTTTGGACTAATAGATTCGCATAGTTAAATCCTGCCGCAGCACCAGGGATAGGACTAGCAAAATAAAGGTCAGTGGCGACATTAATTGGCATCATTCCAGAAGAAACTGTTGCTGGAGTCATAATTCTAATGACTTCTTGAACACCTGGGGATTTAAAATCAAACCGCAGGCGTAATGTGCCTAATCCTAACCGCCACTGGACAATTAGCTGCACTAACCACTGAAGAACTGCTCCTGCTAAGGTTCCCCAAGCTAAGACCATTCCACCAATTAAAGCGTACTCCGGTTTAATAATATCCTTGCCCAATTGCATCGCCAGGATACCAAGACCGATAACAACGGTAATACTAGATAATAAGGGACTAATGGAAAGTAACCAATATTGATTGGCTGCGTTGAGAGTACCGAAGCCGATGCCAATTAAACCGGCAAATAAAGCCATTGGTGCCATAATGCGGAGTTGTTGAATGGCGATCGCTCTGGTTGTCTCTTGCAACCCATGACCGACTATATCAACGATCGCATCCGCAAATAAAACTTGAGCAACTGTCACCAGCAACAGCAATCCAGCCACTAGCGTTGTCACGGTTTCCACTAGGGGAGCCGCTTCTTCTCGCCGCCGCTTGGCTAAAACGCTGACGAGCGCACTGTGTAATGGCCCATTGACACCACCGAGTAAGATCAACAGAAAACCAGGGATAATATAGGCGTAGCTATAGGCGGTAGCAGCAGCACCAACACCAAAAGCCGCAGCGATCGCTTGCTGCCGCACTAAACCGAAGACTTTACTAATTAATGTGGCTGCGGCAACAATGCCAGCAATTCCAGCGAAAGAACGAGAGGGTTTTTGGTCTTGTTGTGTCACGAATAATACCCGACAACTCTTACAGAGTGCATACTTTAAAACATTTAACCTGAAATTCCGCAGTCTGTCAGGTAAATTTTGGCAAATCAGTCATTAGTTTATAGTCATTTTAAGTGCGATGCCTGCGATCGCAATGTGAAATTAATCGAATTAGCTCTTAGTACGGGCTAGAGCCGCTTCCTAAAAACCTTGAATTATTCATATCTTTTGTTGTAAGTAAATTGGCGCGAAAAAACTCAAGTATATTACGAAACGTAAATAGGCTTAAAATCTTTACTAATGACCAATGACAAAGGACAAATGACAGCTTTAGCTAGTTAGCCTTAATTGCGCCGACCTACTTATACAAGCCAAAATTATTTTTTAAACCATTACGAGGATAGATCGAGAAAGGGGAACTATAACAATAGCCAGCTTCTAGGAAATAGTTTAAAAATGTAAAAATTTGCAGTTTTGAACTGTTTTTGATTCATGAAGTTTGGTATTAGGAACCCTTGTATAAATAAAATCCAGAGCAATGGAACCCAATTCAAATTTCACAAAAAATCAACTTCTATTGTCAAGCGCTCAACTTCAAGAGCAACTAGATCAACAAAAGGCTCTGGCGAGTGTAATTGTCCGAATTCGGGAGTCTCTTGACTTAGAAACGATTTTTCAAACTACCGCTACAGAAGTACGTCTACTGCTCAATGCTGACCGTGTAGCAGTCTTTCAGTTTGACCTAGAAAAAGACTGGGAAGGAAAATTTGTTTCTGAAGATGTTGCACCTGGTTGGACTTCGGCGTTAGAAGTAAAAGTTTACGACCATTGCTTTGGAGAACAATTTGCTTCCAGTTATCAACAAGGTCGAGTCCAAGCAGTAGCAGATATTTACAATGCCGGACTGAGTGGTTGCCATGCCGCAATTTTGACTAAATTTCAGGTCAAGGCCAATCTCGTTGTCCCTTTATCGCGCCAGAAAGAACTGTGGGGATTGCTTTGCATTCATCAGTGCAGTGAGGCTCGTAACTGGAAAGAATCAGAAATTGAATTTATACGTCAAATTGCTGACCATCTGACAGTTGCGATTCAACAAGCAAAGCATCTTCACGAAGTGCAATTACAAGCTGCAAAATTGGCTCAAGCGGTTCAACGCGACCAAGTAATTGCTCAGATTGTCGATAAAATTCGCTCACCCCTTGATATTGAAACCATCTTTAAAACCACAACTCAAGAAATACGCAAGCTACTGCAAGCCGATCGAGTTGCCATCTTTAGCTTTAATGCCGATTGGAGTGGTAACTTTGTTGCTGAATCATTTGTTGAAGGTTGGACTCCCGTAGTTGGCGTTCAGCCTGCGATCGCTGATACTTATTTACAACAGACACAAGGCGGACGTTATGTTGACAACGAGACATTTACAGTCAATGACATTTACCAAGCTGGATTAACAGACTGTCATGTAACCCTGTTGGAGCAATTCCAGGCAAAAGCCTTTGCAACTGCCCCTATTCTCCAAGGAGACAAACTTTGGGGAGTCATTGCTGCTTACCAAAACGCTTCACCCAGACAGTGGCAATCTTATGAAGTCGAATCACTAACCAAAATTGGCACACAAATTGGTGTGGCACTGCGACACTATAAGTTGCTGGCACACGCTCAGTACCAAGCAGAGCAACAAAAGACATTAACTAGCGTGATTACTCGAATTCGAGAGTCCCTAGATTTAGATACAATCTTCCAAACAACTGTCACAGAGGCGCGGAAAATGCTGCAAGCAGACCGAGTGGCAGTCTTTCGGTTTGACCCACAAAAAGATTGGGAAGGAGAATTTATTTCTGAGGATGTTGTTGCTGAGTGTAACTCGGTAACAGCAGAAAAAGTTTATGATTATTGCTTCGGTGAAAACTTTGTATCCCTTTATGCACAGGGTCGGGTAAATGCGATCGCTGATATTTATCAAGCAAAGTTTCCAGGTTGCTACATCCAAATTCTAGAAAAATTTCAAGTGCGGGCAAATTTGGTCGCACCTCTATTGAAAAAAGGTGAACTTTGGGGATTGCTGTGTATTCATCAATGTACTGCTTCTCGTCACTGGCAACCCTCTGAAATTGAATTTACCAGTCAAATAGCCGAGCAATTGGGAGTTGCATTAAAACAGGATTCTTATTTTAAACAAGTTCAAATGCAGGTTGTCCAGTTAGCAGAAGCCACTGAACGCGAGAAAGCAATGGAACGTCAAGAATTGCTGGCTGCAACTATTGATAAAATTCGCCAATCGCTTGATATTAAAACTATTTTTAGAACCACTACTCAAGCGGTGCGAGAGTTACTCGAAGTCGAGCGAGTTGCAATCTACCGCTTCAACGCGGATTGGAGCGGTAAATTTGTGGCAGATTCCTTTAAAGATGGTTGGAAACCTGTTGCACAAGCCCAATCAATGATTCTAAAAACCTTTGAGGGTACAGACGACGATAACGAACTTCCGCGCAATGAAACTTTTGTTCCCATTCGACAAGGCGAAAAATTATGGGGATTATTGGTTGCTTATCAAAATTCGCAACCGCGCTATTGGAAAGAGGAAGAAATCAATTTACTAGCTCAAGTAGCTGTGCAATTTGGAATTGCTATTCAGCAAGCAGAATTACTCGAACAAACTAAACGTCAAACCTTAGAACTAACTCAAACTCTGCAAGAATTAAAACAAACTCAGACCCGGTTAATTCAGGGTGAAAAAATGGCAGGTTTAGGACAACTACTTGCTGGAGTCGCTCATGAAATCAACAATCCTGTGAGTTTTATTTTTGGCAATCTTATACATTTAAATGAATATATTCAAGAACTACTGAATACAGTGGAAATTTACCGTCAAAACTTCTCTCTACCGCCAACTGTCCAAGAAAAAATTGACAATAATGATTTGGATTTTATCATCGAAGATTTACCCAAAACTCTTGATTCAATGAAAATAGGAACAGAGCGAATTCATGATATTGTACTATCACTGCGAAACTTCTCTCGTACAGATGAAGCTGAATTGAAGGCAGTAGATATTCATGAGGGATTAGATAGTACTTTGCTGATTTTAGGGCATCGGCTCAAAAACAATAATGAACGCCCAGCTATTGAGATTGTTAAAGAATATGCTACTTTATCTTTACTCGAATGCTATCCCTCACAATTAAATCAAGTGTTTATGAATCTGTTGAGTAACAGTATTGATGCATTAGAGGAAAAGTTTAAAGCTATACAGCAAAGATATTTGAAGTTATCTCAGAGGTGTCCGATGATACCTTTGACTATCTGGATTAGTACGCAAACTATTAATAACCAGATTGTAATTAGAATAGCTGATAATGGTCTGGGAATTCCAGAAGAAGTGCGATCGCATATATTTGATCCCTTCTTCACTACTAAAGGGCCAGGTAAAGGTACTGGGTTAGGATTGTCTATCAGTTATCAAATAGTAGTTGAAAAACATCATGGTCAAATTAAATGTTCCTCTAAACCAGGAGAAGGAACAGAGTTTTTAATTGAAATTCCTAGCAGTAATTAGAGGCGACTGGTTTTTAACAATTCTCAGTCAATCGGTAGAATATCTCTTTTTTATGCTCAACGCTGAGATTCTTTACTTACAACCCAAACTATCTCGCGTTGACATACTCGTAACTGGATTTACGCCATCGGCTCTTTCACACATTAGTGATACTTGATAGCGGTCAATTAAAGCGTCGGTGAAATCAGCGCCTGTAATTTCGGCATCGAAAAAACGGCTGCGGGTCAAAGTTGCTTCTGTAAAAATGGCATTTTTCAGGTTAGCACCATCCATAGTTGCGCGATCGACTAAAGCGCCGCTCAAGTTCGCGCCTTCCAAATTTGCTTTTAACAAAACTCCTTTAGTGAGAATTGCGTTGGTTAAATTCGCCCCTTGGAAATTCGTCCCCCGCATTTCTGCTGCTACAAAGGTCACACCTGCCAAATCAGCATGAGAAAAGTCACGATTTTCTAAATTTATATTGTTGTAGTTAATTGTATTGAGTTGAGCAAAAGCAGGTTTCGGATTCAGTATTATCCAGCAAAATGCTAGTATCAAAATCCCAATCAAACCCAAAAATCGCAGTAAAATCTTTTTCATAACTTTATTATTTTTCAGTAGTCCGTTGTCATTAGTCCTTTGTCCTTTGTTAGTTAACAATGACTAATGACTAATGACTAATGACTCTTGCCTATTTCCAATCTTTACCAATCCGAATTGTAAGGTCAGATTCTAAATCACCAACAGCCGCCACCTCAATTTGACCCAAGCCTAAGACTTTTTGCAAATCAACTCCAACTCGCCGATTGCCTTTTTGGACAATAATTTGAGTTTGACGTTGAGTATCTGGCCAATCAGGCACTTTGTAAATTTTAGTAAAGCCTTTCTGTTTAAGATAAGCAATAACTTTTTCAGTTAGCTGAGGTTGATTAGAGGCATTTTGAATAGCAATTTTGAGGTTAGGAACCTGACGCATATCTGGTTTAAGACCAGGTACATTTACCCCAACATAATCATTCAACAGGCTCTGTTGTCCAGTCATATCTAGCCAATAGCTATCAGGGTCTTTGCTAAAGCGGCTAAAAGTACCAGGCAACACCGTCATTTGGAAATTATCTCGATCTAGATTGAGGCCAAAGTTGACCAACGCCATCATTTCTTCCATCTTCAGGTTGGTATCAAAGTATTTTCGCATCAAGCGAGTTAATTGAGGCAACCGGGGTAAGATGGTAGGACTATTTAAGCGTTGCAGCAATGCTGCTGTTAGTGCTTGCTGACGCTGCACTCTTGCCAAATCTCCCAAACCTGGTTCGCGGAACCGCACAAACTGTTCTGCTTGTTCGCCGTTGAGGGTTTGCCAGCCACTGACTAAATTAATCGACAGCCGACTGCTAGAGTCTTTATATGTCATTGATTGGGGAACAAAGACCTCGACTCCGCCTAACTGATCGACTAACTGCCGTAAGCCGCTAGTAGAAATACGGATGTAGCGATCGATTGGGGCATTATTTAAGGTACGACTAACTACCCGTGCTGCCAAGACTGGGCCGCCTTTAGCATTGGCATCAGATACCTTAGTTAATCCCTTTTCTCCCTTTTCGGGGATGGCAATCATCGTATCTTTAGGAATAGAAAGCACCCGTACAGATTTTTCACCAGGGTTAAGCCGTACTAACAGCATAGAGTCGCTTTTGCCAGCAAAGCTTTCTGGTGAACCATCAACAGTACCGTTAACTGGTTCAATCCCCATAATTAAGATATTCATGGGTCGTGAAAGCTGATACTGGGAAAGTTTGCCCCACAATTCCCCTGGTAATGGGATTTTTATCTCGTCTTTAGCATTAGTTCCCAAATCTTCATCTGTTCGATCGAGATTGCTCCACAAAGGAGTCCACAGCGCTAAAGTTGAGACTAGCAGCCCAGATAAGATGATGCCGATAACAATCGTCATGATCCACAATAACCATCGAGGCATGGTTAAGCCCAGTCTCTCGTAAAGCTGATTGGGAATCGCGCCCACTGATTCGACGACGCTACGGTTCGGATTGGCTGGCGGGTTTAGTTCGACATCCTCCTCCTCTGAGTCGGCTACTGGTGCTGGCGTTACCTGATTTTCCGTGCGTTGAATTTGCTGCGATCGCACCTCAGTTTCAAATTCTATAACTTGCTGAGATGTAACCGGATTTTCCGACCATTCGACTTGTTTTATCACAATTATCTCCCCACTCAACCACTCCCTAAAAGTATGTTAATCCAAGCTACAGATATTGCCAGTGGAAAGGCTCACTGTAAACTTATAATGTTCTTCGGTAGGCGTGTATGACAACATGAATACTTTATTGTTCCCCGTAATCCTGGCTGGTGGTAAAGGTGAACGTTTTTGGCCCCTGAGTCGCAAAGACCGACCTAAACAATTTTTAAGTCTTGATGGTAGCTCTAGAAGTTTATTACAAGCAACCGCCGATCGATTGATAAAACTCGGTGGCGGTGAGTCCAGCGCGGTCTTGGGGGTTTCCCCCATGAGCGACTGGCGAACCCGAACGGGGTGGGATTCCTTGTGGGTGATCACTTCTAGTCAGATAGCTGAAGGGGTAAGACAACAATTACCCGATCTACCAGTTGAAAACTTACTAATTGAGTCGGAAGGCAGAGACACAGCCGCAGCCGTTGCTTGGACAAGTTTAGAAATCAAACAGCGCTATGGAGAAGACGCTGTGATTGGCTTTTTCCCTGCTGACCACTGGATTGCTGACGAAGAAGCGTTTGCACACACATTAAGCGCGGCTACGCAACTGGCAGCAAGCACAGCAGCGATCGTTACACTAGGGATCAAACCTACTTTTCCATCAACCGGTTACGGCTACATTGAACAAGGTGAAAAGATAGGTAGCTTTAATGAGTTGCCAGCTTATCACGTCAATCGCTTTACTGAAAAGCCCAACCGCGAAACGGCAGAGACTTTTTTATCTACGGGACGTTTTAGCTGGAATAGTGGAATGTTCGTTTTTCGGGCAGGGGTTGTTCTCAAGGAACTACACACCCATGCTCCAGAAATTATCGAACCTTTAGAACAACAGGGTGCTGATATTTATCCCCAGTTGCCTAAGAAGAGTATAGACTATGCCCTAATGGAAAAGACAACTTTAGCATACGTTTTGCCAGTTGATTTTGGTTGGGATGATTTAGGAGATTGGAATGCGATCGAGCGGTTACTCAAAACAGAAGAGAATCCCAATGTAGAACTTGCTACCCACGTAGGGCTAGATACGCAGGGGGCGATTATTTATGCCTCAAATCCAGAGGATGTAGTTGTTACAATTGGTTTAGAGGACGTGGTGATTGTGCGCGATCGCAATGTCACCCTCGTTGTTAAAAAAGAACGTACCCAGGAAATTAAGCAGATCCTTAAAATTCTCCAAAGCGATTCTCGATTTACTGACCTGCTGTAAAAGTTAGAACCCTTGGCAGAGGCTAAAAAGTCTGTTTTCCTATTATAACTTGACTGTCTGTTATTTTATCTGACAGTTATGAACATTATTAGCTTTGAGCCTCTCGCCAAGACAATGGCAATCGAGTCTATTACAGCCTATCAAAAATATATTTCTCCTTCCAAAGGATTTAGTTGTTCCCATCGCTTATTACACGGTGGGGATTCCTGCTCTAATTACATTAAACGAATGCTAAGTGAACATAAGCTCCACGAAGCCATACAATCATCCCTAAAAAGATTCCAAAGCTGTGGCGCAGCTAGCAAAACTTTAAAAGCTAAAGCCAACTTCCGTTGTATTGTCATCCCCTGTTGTTTACCTCTTTAACTCCCTGCGTCTTTGCAGTTATTTACAAAAATGTTCCTCACCCAAACTGTTCCCCGTCAACGAGAAATTCTTGAAGTATTCCTTCGCAATGGCTGGGACTATATGCGAAGGTTACTTACTGGTGGCAAAGCTGATGAACCCCAGTTACCTACACCTGCGGTTTTAAAAAATATCTTGGTAGACTTGGGGCCAGTTTACGTCAAACTTGGCCAGCTAATGTCTACACGTCCAGATTTACTAAACGCCGCCTACATTGAGGAACTATCAACTTTACAAGACGAAGTACCGCCAGTACCTTGGTCAGAGATAGAAATAATCCTTCGCAAAGAATTAAAACGCCCACTAGCAGAAACCTTCAAGACAGTTAACCCGATCCCAGTAGCGGCGGGATCAATTGCCCAGACACATCGCGCTACATTAGCAGATGGTCGAGAAGTCGCTTTGAAAGTCCAACGTCCGGGAATCGATCTAACTATTGGTCAAGATATTGCTTTAATTCAAGGTATAGCCGATTTAGTAGCGCGGACTGAATTTGGGCAAACTTATGAAATCAAATCCATCGCTGAAGAATTCACCAAAGCCCTAGAAGCCGAGTTAGATTTTACACGGGAAGCGGGTTTTACAGACCAACTGCGGCGCAACTTATCTAAAAGTCGCTGGTTTGATCCCACGCAAATAGTGGTTGCAGAGATTAATTGGGAATTGACCACAGAAAAATTACTGGTGATGGAATGGTTAGATGGAGTACCATTCTTGTCGGCAGATTTAAACAATAATAATGGTAAAGACCCTGCCGTAGAGCGTAAAGAAATAACTACTTTGTTATTTCGGGTATTTTTTCAGCAACTATATATTGATGGCTTTTTTCACGCCGATCCCCATCCAGGAAACTTGTTTTATCTCACAGATGGGCGTGTTGCTCTCTTAGACTGTGGCATGGTGGGAAGACTTGATCCCCGCACACAGCAGATATTAACAGAGATGTTGTTAGCGATCGTTGATTTAGATGCTCAAAGGTGCGCTCAGTTAACTTTGCAGCTCTCAGATTCTGCTCAACCAGTTATTTTGTCGCGGTTAGAAAATGATTACGATCGCATGTTGCGAAAGTATCATAATGTCAGCTTAACGCAAATAAACTTTAGTCAGATAATTTATGAAGTTTTACAAGTTGCCCGTAACAATAAAATTAGATTACCTAGCAATATGGGTTTGTATGCCAAAACCCTAGCG
This sequence comes from Nostoc sp. TCL240-02, assembly GCF_013343235.1. Lineage (GTDB taxonomy): Bacteria > Cyanobacteriota > Cyanobacteriia > Cyanobacteriales > Nostocaceae > Nostoc. The sequence continues at coordinate 106,275 of NZ_CP040094.1, forward strand.
AATTTAGAAGGTGTAGCGCGGACATTCAACCCAGAGCTTAATTTTTTCGATGAAGTTAAACCATTAATTACAGACTTGTTTCGTCGGCAATTATTAGGCGATAATCCAGTGCGATCGCTATTACGGACAGCCTTAGATATTAAAAGTCTGTCTCTCCAATCTCCTCGCCAAATAGAACTGCTATTAGACCGAGTTACCTCAGAAACCTTACAGTGGAATCTCTCGCTGCGGGGTTTAGATGGGGTGCGGCGCACGATGGACGATGCAGCTAACCGACTATCTTTTAGTATACTAGTAGGTTCGCTGATTATGGGTGCAGCAATTATTTCCACCAGAGCGCAGACAAGTCAGCTATCTTTTTTAAGCACCGCCCTTTTTGCCGTTGCTAGCTTATTGGGTTTGTGGTTAATTATCAGTACATTGCGATCGGGACGTTTGCGGTAAAGTCTATGTGTTGTGCATAATGCCCACCACAGTTAATCATGATATGTCACTGTCAAAAATCCCTGCTTTCGTATTTGGAACCACGCTTACGCAAAACTATATGCTGTAGGGGCAATTATGAATTGCCCCTACCTGAAAATCTTTATTTTTACCTATTGTTTGCGTAAGTCATGATAAAAAATATGTCAATTATTGTTGCTGAAAATCTGAGTAAATCTTATCCAGTAGCAGTTAAAAGTCCGGGTATTAAAGGAACAATCACCCATTTTTTCCGCCGTACCTACCGCTCAATTAAAGCAGTGCAGGATGTTTCCTTTGAAATTGCCCCCGGTGAAGTAGTGGGGTTTTTGGGCCCAAATGGTGCTGGAAAAACCACCACACTAAAAATGCTCACGGGGCTGATTCATCCCTCTAGCGGTACAGTTCAAGTAGCTGGACAAATTCCGTTTCAGCGTAAAGAAGCATTTTTGCAAAAAATTACCTTGGTGATGGGGCAAAAACAGCAGCTAATTTGGGACTTACCAGCACTGGATTCTTTGAGAATTAATGCTGCTGTATACAACATCTCTGATAAAGAGTTTCAACGGCGGGTAGGAGAATTAACAGAGATGCTTTCCCTGGAAGGCAAACTGACCCAACCGGTACGGAAGCTATCTTTGGGTGAGCGGATGAAGGCAGAATTGCTAGCAGCACTTTTGCACCGTCCCCATGTATTGTTCCTCGATGAACCGACTCTGGGATTAGATGTAAATGCTCAGGTCGCGGTACGCGATTTTTTGCGCGACTACAATCAGCGTTATCAGGCTACAGTGCTGTTGACGAGTCATTACATGGCTGATATTACAGCTTTGTGTCAACGAGTGCTGTTGATTCACCAAGGAAGCCTGATGTATGACGGTAGTTTAGATGGACTACTAGAACGTTTTGCCCCTTACCGGGAAGTCTATATAGAGTTAGCCCAACCTCTACCAATGGAAAAACTTATGACTTATGGGGATGTGAAACTCTTAGAAGGGCGATCGGTGCATTTTATGGTATCTAGAGAGGCGCTTACCCGCACGGTATCTAAAATTTTGACGGATTTGGAGGTAATTGATTTAACTGTCACTGAACCGCCTGTAGAAGAAGTAATTGGGCGAGTTTTTCAGGCAGGTGTTGTGTAGCGATCGCTGCCAGAAATAGAGTTGCCAAGGGGAGAATGCACTATAAATGAAAAAGATGATTAGAAAAGCCCTAACTTTGCTGTCAGTATACTATGCCTATATGGTTGAGTATCGAGCAGAACTAATTTTATGGGTGTTGGCTGGGTCTTTGCCGATCATTCTCATGGGTATCTGGATACAGGCAGCACAAGGTGGACAATTTGGGCTATCACCTGTGGATTTTGCCCGTTACTTTATCACGGTTTTCGTTGTAAGACAATTAACAGTTGTTTGGGTAATTTGGGACTTTGAAAAAGAGGTTGTGGAAGGCAAGCTTTCGCCCAAATTGCTACAACCACTCGACCCAGTATGGCATCATGTCGCGGGACATATTTCTGAAAGATTTGCTAGGCTATCGTTTGCTTTTTTATTAGTAGCATTATTTTTTATTCTTTATCCCCAAGCTTTTTGGGTACCAAGTTTAAGTAGATTTTTGCTGTTTATATTGGCAGTGGCGCTAGCTTTTACTTTGCGGTTTACGATTCAGTACACCTTTGCTATGTTGACCTTTTGGACAGAACGGGCTAGTGCTTTAGAAAATTTTTGGTTGTTGTTTTATCTATTTTTATCTGGTTTGATAGCACCTTTAGAGGTTTTTCCAGAATCTATGCGGACAATAGTGATGTTTACGCCTTTTCCGTATTTGATTGATTTTCCTGCGAGTCTTTTGGTAGGGCTACCTGTGGATATAGGGCGAGGATTTGGGTCAATATTCGGTTGGCTATTAGTGTTTTTGGGCGCGAATCGCTTGCTGTGGCGTGCAGGTTTGAAGCGGTATTCTGGGATGGGAGCATAAATAATCATAATTACTAAAGTGGCGACATATTATGATTGACTAAACCTATACCCTGATATACTTTGCTATATATTTTATAAATTACTTGGTATCGTCTTAAAGTTTTCTGCCGTCCCTAATGAATAATCTTCTAACTTAAAATCAGCAAAAGGTTTCTTTTCTAACCGATCTCGTAGTGCTTCATCGAGAATGACACCTGCGGATTTATTTTTCACACCAATAATTATAATACTTCTCTGATATGTAGTTAAATCCTGATTTGCCTGACAATTACTCCGTTGAAATTGTCCTAAATTTAATATTCTATAACCTTTGACACTTGGTGTATTAATAAATAATTTTTTGACTAAAAATTGAATTTTTTTAGAACGTTCTAGAGCTATTCGCTGTTGAACTGCTATATTACCCTTACAAGCAACTGTACCTACAGAGATAATTTCCCTGGGTTCATCCATTATCTTTTGTATCCCTTCTTGTTCTAAGTTCAACTTTAAAAGGTCTATACTAATAATTTCATCATCATATTTAATTTGAAAATTGCTACCTAAAAGCCATTTATATTCTAGTGATAAAACAGCGATATTAAATTCGGCTCTCCTTCCTTGGCTATCTCTACCTTCTTGATAAGAAAAATAATCAATCTTACCTCTCTTTTCGGGAGATTGCCCATAATTTGAATTCACAGTAAATTTTGAGTTTCGCATTGCTAAAGCCACTATACTAAGTAACCCTAATATCACTAGCAAACCTGCAAAAAATTTCAGTAGTGGTACTTCTTCTGGCTCTTTCTGTAGCGATGATAAAGTTTTAGGAATTGGCGGGGACAACTCTTCTGTGTTCAAATCGATTACTAAATTAATATTTTCAGGAGTAGTTTCTGTTAGCTGCGTTTCAACAAAAGAGGCAGGAGGAATACTATTTTCTGGTTCCTGCTCCGACAAAAGCGAGATTGGCTCTGAATCCTCGACTTCTGAAAGTGGCTCCTCTACTTTGCGGGAATCTGGCGCAACTGGCGGGGTTGAATCCTCATCTGAGCAGAACTTTTTGCCTTCTTCAATGTGTTCTAGGCGCTGCAAAATTTCTTGGGCATTAGCAGGACGCTTTTTTATATCTGCTGCTGTGAGCCAATCAATTAAATTTAATAGTAAGGGTGAAATATCGATGGCATGATTTTGCCAGTGCAATACATTTTGCTGAACATCATACATATCTAAGGGATGCTGTCCCGTTAGCAAAAATATAAAGGTGCGTCCCAAAGCAAAGAAATCTGATTGTGGTACTGCTTGACCATTCATTTGTTCTGGAGCGCTGTAGCCAGATGACATAAGTGCTGTCATTCCATCGCCATTGCTAAGTTGGTCTGGGTCGGTTCTGTCAATTTCAGTGGCTGTGCCAAAATCAATCAGTACCAAGTCCCCCCAATCCTTCCCAAGGGGGGATCTAATCATGATATTAGATGGCTTAATATCTCGATGCAGGTATTGTTTACCATGCATTAAATCTAAAATTTCCACTAATTGTTTTAGCCAAGCTACAGCTTGGTCTTCGGAAATGGGGCGATTCTGCTGTAGCCACTGTACTAAGTTGTACCCGTCGATTTTTTCCATTGCAATACAATGCAACACTAAACCATGTCGGGTTTGATACTGAAAGTAACTATCTTCTTTGGGAATGCCGGGATGGTTGAGTTGTTCCAGTACGGTTACTTCTTGCTGAAATAGTTCTACTGCTTTGGCGTTACCTGATAAATCCTCTTTGAGTATTTTGAGGATTTTAGGAGTATCTTGTTCGTATGCTTCATAAACTTTACTAAACCCTGTTTTGTCACTCAACAGGCACTTCACCCGATAACGCCCTAGCAATTCCAAATGGGAACCACAACTTTGACAAAAGCGGTTTTGTTCATTATTCGGGTGATTTGGTGTAGGGCAAACGGGGTTGATACAAAGGCTCATGAGTGGCTTATCCGTACTTTAACAGTTATCAGTTATTAGCAGGATTTACGCAAACAATAGCCAAAACCCTTATTTTCAGGTAGGGTAAATTCATAAATTTCCCCGAAGCATCTGTAGTTTTGCGTAAATCATAATTATTTATCAGTGACCAATGAATGCTGATGACTGATAACTAATAACTGATTTAAGGGAAGCGTAGCCGCTTATCGCTAAACATCCTTCCTATTCATTCTTCTGTTGCCGGATGATAATCCCGTCTAATAATAATGAGATTTTCTATCTGTGTTCTGCCAAAAAAGCTGCTACAGTTTGGTTAAATGCCTCTGGTTGTGTCAAAAATGGCCAGTGATTGCCAGGAACTTGGCAGATGCGTAGTTTTTTGAGATAGGTTTTGTAGGGTTGGATTTGCCAATCTTGGCGGTTAAGTCCTTGTTCTGGTTGGACAAAGAGGGCTTGGGTATCAAGGGGGATTGTAAAACCAGGCACTTGCATCACTGCTTCAAAAATCCCGTCGCGGGCGGCGATGGTAAATTTGCTACCCCAACTACCATCGGGTTTTTGTTCTATTCCTGCTTGGAAAACTTGCTCCTGCAAGGAACTCCATCCTTGATATTGCTTTAATTGCCGTGCTTGTTGTTCGGCTTCTTCATGACTGGCAAAGGGGCCCATGCTTTTGAGAAAGGGTAAGAAGCGATACAACATGGGAAAAGTTAGTCTGAAAAGGTTGGGCATTTTCCAGATGAAAATTGGATCGATGAGAATTATACTCCGCAAACGCTTTGGGTTTTGTCTTGCCCAGATAGCGGCTAATTTACCTGTCCAGGAATGACTTACAATATGGGCAGATGTCCATTCCAGACGATCCATAAGTGCTTCGAGGTCTGCGATCGCACTTTCAAAAGTATAATCTCTCTCAGGCTTGGTACTTTCGCCATGTCCGCGCATATCTGGTGCGATTATGTGGTACTCTGCTGCTAAATAATCTCCTAAACTAGACCACACTAGAGCATGGTCGCCTAACCCGTGTAACAGCAGTAAGGGTTCTTTACCTTGGTTCCACTCTAAGTAAGAAAGTTGGATATCAGGCTTTGATAAAATTTGACGTACAGGCATCATTGCACATCCACCAATGAAGAGATAGTTTCGCGTTTATATAGTACTGTGAAACAAGCTGGAGGGCAGGGAGAAATGAGTCTATGCGATGTGCTACACCTACGACTGGGCGTAGCGCCACTTATAAATAAGATTATTAACTCTTTGCCAACAATTCCTAGCCTCAAAGTGGAAAATGAAGAGTGCTGAGTTTTGTAAAGTTTGCTTTACATAATTAAAAATCCAATTTTTGCAAGAGGGGATATTAACTTATGCAAGTTATCTCAGTCAATGTAGGACTTCCCCGTGAAGTACTTTGGAAGGGCAAAACAGTTACAACGGGAATTTTTAAAGAACCAGTTGAGGGACGGGTGATGATGCGATCGCTCAACTTAGATGGCGATAAACAAGCTGATTTAAGCGTCCACGGAGGTAAAGATAAAGCAGTTTATGCTTATCCATTTGAGCATTACGACTATTGGCGGCGCAAGTTACCTGATATAGATTTGCCCTGGGGAATGTTTGGTGAAAACCTTACTACAGTCGGGCTGTTAGAAGATGACGTTAATATTGGCGATCGCTTCCAAATTGGTAGCGCAGAGGTAATGGTGACTCAACCTCGAATGCCTTGTTATAAACTCTTAATCAAGTTCGGACGTGCTGATATAGTTAAACAGTTTTTAGATAGCCGCTTAACAGGGTTCTACTTTTCGGTGCTACAAGAGGGGAAAATAGGAAACGGTGATACTTTTGAGTTAATCAGTCGAGACTCAAATAATGTCACTATTGCCGATATTACCCGATTGTATGCACGCGAAACAGACGACCTAGAACTATTACACCGCACCGTAAAAGTTGAGGCTTTACCTATAGATTGGCGAGACTATTTCCAGCAGCAAATCAAAAAAATTAACAGATGAATCTCATCAATACTAAAATTTTTAAGAAACCGTTTTAATTGTTTTATAAACAGTCTCAACTTTTCTCATAAGTCAATTTTCCTGGATGAGATCGCGTATTTGGAGTCAGAGTAGTTAAATCGTCTATATTGCGTTTCATTGTGGCACAAATCGCATCTAGAGGTAAGTCGTTAGGATCATAACCAAAGGGGTTTTCTATCTCCAAGCCAATTGCTTCAATCCCAAATACTGTAAAACCAACTAAAGCCGCAATTAAACCTGTCCACCAACCCAGACTTTCCACTATTTGAAATGGTAGCAGGAAACAATATAGTAACAATAATTGCTTAAGATGAATGGCGTAAGCTAATGGCATAGGTGTTTTTAAAATTCGTTCACAAGCACCTAAATTATCTACAAGATTATTCAATAATTCTTGCATAGATGTTAACTGGTAGCTATTAAGGCAATTGCGATGATACTGCTCCTGTAAATAATCTCCTATCCAAAATGCAACTTCTATGGGGGGATTATTCATAATCTTAAGTTTTCTATACTTAGTAGATGGCATTAAATCTTCTAACTCGCTATTGACTGCTTCTCCCCGCAAATGTAATTTAGTTGTCACAGCAAAAGCTATTAATAAATTTAATGCTGTAATTTTATTGTCTTTATCTTCTGGAGATATTTCATCAATAGATACCCAAATTTGCCGGGCCAGATTTCGGATGTTATTTACTAGAGAACCCCAGCATTTTCTCCCTTCCCAAAATCGCTCATAAGCAGTATTTGTACGAAATACAAGTAATAAACCTAAAACAATACTAGGAATAACACTTCCTAAAATCGGTTGGGATACAGGCAGTTCAAAATGGTAAAGCAGAGAAATAAAAAATCCGAAGGCTCCGCATAATAAAATATGTTTGTAAATTGCTTTCATGACCGAACCTTTAAATTGCAATGTTGTACTTAGCCATGTAATTTTTTTGGTTGTCATGCAGTCACCCTAAGATAATATTTAGCAAATCGATAGATTAAATATCGATACTTTAAAAATAATAACTATATAAATAGCAAAATTGGCAAATAGTATACTTTAAAAAGTAATCTTGCTAAAGAACATGATCTGCTGGCGATAATGATTGTATTCTAGCTTCTGTTATACAATATAGAGTCCAGTTAAATATTTATCATTAGAATTAATGTAAAGAGTTTTTGTCAGCGATTAAGCCGCCATTATATAAAAATCAAAAGCGCTCGTGGCTAATTGTAAAGAAATGTAAATATTTATTGGTGGCTGCATAAATCGCGCCTCTCACTCTGATAAGTCGATAGAAGAAAAGGTAGATGGCTCAGGGTAATGGTCATACTGCATTAGTCGGTGTCATATACCCCAGTAAATCAAAAAGTTCTAATCTGTACAAATCCTGCCCTGTAAATTGAATACTTAGACATAACTTATTTAGTTATGTCTTTTTTTATGGTTAGTCTCAAAACGTTGAATTTCAATCAAATAACCACTGGGATCGCGAAAAAAACAGTGGTAAATATTGTACTTTTCATTTAGTGTAGGTGGCTTTTCAAATTTGACACCACGTTCTTTGAGATATTCAAACCACTCATCCACCTGCGGCGTTACCAAGGTAAAAATGACACTTGATTCTTTGTCGGCTGGAGGAGTGGATGTTTCGCTTGCTTGACAAAATCCCAAGTATCCAGAACCATTAACAGTATAAATTCGACAGGTTCCTTGGTCAAGCCATAGCTCCAAGCCCAGCATTTGCTCGTAGAATTGTGTAGAGGCATTGAGATTATGGGTGTAAAAGAAGGTAATTTGCTGTTCTATTTGCGGATGAGTAGACATAAATACATTTGAGTATATACCCCAACGACATCAGGCGATCGCAGATGTAAAAATTGATTGATGTTAGAAACCTGTTACTACTCCAGAATGCCTTAAGTGCATCTGGAGTTTCTTTTTGAAAAAGCGATGTCTACGACAGGCTGCGCCTACGCAATTTTTAAAATCATCCTGATAAGCCAAAAGAGGGCTGAATAGGGATGCATACTGAATTATTTATATTTAACATAGGGCATCACTTTGTTGATGTACCCCCCTCCTAGCAAACAACTCTCGCAAAGCGGTCTCAGATTTACTGGGGCTGTTTTGCGTTACTTCAATAAGACTTACGCAAAATCTCATCTTTCAAACTCGCATTTCTCTGCGGTTCCTTATTCCGTAACTCGTGCGTAAGTCCTATTCAAACAGAAAATTTGTGTAAACAAAGCAGTTAATTTTCAGACATTATTTACTGTATTTGAGTGTATACCCTGATGACGCAGGATACTCTCACGGTGAAAATTTGGTATAGGTAAATGCGTATCTTTCCTGACTCCAGACTTGTCACAAACATTTCTGGAGTTTTTTCATTATTGGAGTTATTGATTCGGCTCAGAAAAAATATAGTTAAGCGATCGCACTTATCATCTTGATTAAATTAAAGTGCGACACACTTAAATATAAATGCTTATTTTGTTGTATATGTCACAAAAATATCCTTTTTCATCTCAACTTCTGCTGGGGCATCTGGATTATAAGTCGGTGACAATAAAAAACTAGCAAATGATGGTAAAGGAACTCCAGTTTTAGAACTACATGAGGGATAAAATAATGTGTAAAATGGTTCGGCTACAGAAGGAACATCAAGTTTAACACTCATTGCAGTTGCTAAAGCCTGAGCGCGGCTTTGAGCATCTTTCATAGCTGATTGATAAACTGAACTCTGCAAAGCCTGACAGTCATTTACTGCGTACTCAACGCCCACACTCTTAACGGAAAGATTGTCGATTTGGCTTGTCGCTTTGTTTGCTGTAGCAACAATTTCCTGGACGCGATCGCGTGTTGGTTTTTCCAACCTCACCAGTATTTTGGCGTTATTTTCGCTGGAATTCGGGTTAATTTGTACTTGAATTTTATCAGCACTAATTCCTTTGGCAACTAGGCTATTGACTACAGGTTGGAGAGTTGCTTTAGTTAGTAATTTTTTGCTTGGTGAAGATTCTGCTACTGTTTTGTAATTTAAGAATAGAGTTGGTGAGACAGCCCGGTCTTGTTGTTCCAACAAAGAGGGACTGCCGTTCGCCCTTGGCGTGCCGGAGGCATACCCGGAGGGTAAGGATATGCGGCGGGTTTGCGGTAGAGATGATGGTTGCGTTTCTGACTCACCATTGCTACTTTCGCTACTGAATACCAGTTCAATATCGGCTGTATCTGCTGGCACTTTCACTACTCCTTGACCGATTACCATTAATGAATGGCGATCGCTGGCTGGTGGATAAAATAATTGGGCATTAGTAACTTTGGGCGTTAATACTCCCACGCCAACAGTCACGGTCATACTTACTAACATTAGAGCAGTTATTTTTCTCATGTCCTGGGAATGTCCTTTGAACCTAATTGTCAAAGTTTACACCTCAAGAGCAGGATACGTACAAAAATATTGAGCTAATTCCACGACTAAACGCCGTGGAATTAGCTCAAAAATTAAAAATTCACTGCGAACTATTAAGTAGATAGGCACAATTAAATATAAGACGCTCAAGGGTATATTCACCCTTTCCGCTTCTAGCTTCCATGCCATCAATAATTGCCATAGTTGAATCGTAGTTATTGTCAAACATTTGTCCAGCAATTTCATGAGTTTTTATTTGATGCCACTCTTACTCGATCCGATTCATTTTAGAACAATAGGCTGGTAAGAAAAAAACGAATAGTCCTTTTTCCTGCCACTCAAGCCATTTTTGTTTTGCTTTCTTACTGGTATGTAAGGAGCCATTGTCGTGAACAATGACATTGATACGGCCAGTTTCAACATCTTATATTTAATTGTAACCACCTACTTATAGCGGTTATCAGTCTTGTGAGGTACAGTAGCAGCAGTGAGTAAACCAACCCAGCAAATTCTCTATTGTCACTTCTGCGAATGCCGTATCTAATGCCTGGAGTAAATCAGGGTATGTCCTTGCACCGATGCGACGGAGAATGTTCTTAATCTTGGACCAACAATTCTCAATCGGTGAAAAATCGGGAGAATAGGGGGGGAGATAAATGAGATGAGCGCCAGCAGCGATGAGCAAAGCTTCAAGTTCATCACTTTTATGGATTGAGCAGTTATCCATGATCACCACTGCACCAGGCCAAAGTTTGGGTACGAGCTTTTGGGCGATGAAGGCATCAAAAGTCAAAGCATCGATAGAACCTAAGCCACTCCATTGGGTGAGCAGTCCTTTCAAGCTAATTGCACCAATTACCGAGACATTTTTCCCTTTGCGGTTGGGCTTTTGAGCATAGGCCTGAAAGGCCAGGCAAGGCGCGGGCACATTTGCGGATGAAGGACAGATTAACTCCCGATTCATCTAAGAAAATCAGCTCTTCGACGGGTATCCCCCTCAAGAGTTTCCAGTACTCAAATCGGGCTAGTTGGACTTCATCACTACCTTTTTTTGTGAGGTGGAGACTTTTTTTTTGAGGTTGAGGTGAAGTTTCCAGCGAACCATCCGATTCACCGTAGCTACCCCAATTAAGACCTCTGTTTTCTCGTAAAGTCGTTCCCGCAATTCGCTTAACGTCGCATCGGGCTGTGCTATGACGAGTTGGCGCAGGATTTCTAACTGTTCAGCATTCAACTTTGTTGCTGTCTGCTCAGTCCGCACCTTGGGGCCTATCATCCCCAATTCTCGATGGCGTTTGAGTAAATTTTGCACAAAACTTAAGGTGACACCAAAGTTTTTAGCCAGTTTTCGTTGGGAAATGTCACCGCAGGCATAAGCATCAACTATTTTTTGACGCAAGTCGAGAGAGTAGGCTTTCATCACCACCAATTATCAGTAGAATTGCTCTCTCCTACTGTACTGAAGTAGACTGATAACCGCTATACAGCAAACGAAGATGTATAGAATTGGGTCTATTTATCTGAAAATAGCTGTAGGTTTGAGCAGATTACGCACACTCTGTTGTACATCTTCTTGTTTAACTAGGGATTCGCCAAGGATAACGGCATGTGTACCAGCCTCAGTTACAAGGGATAAATCAGCAGGTGTATACAAGCCAGACTCACTAACAACGATAATGCCCAAGCTTTGTAGTTGCGATCGCCTAGCTGCCAGTAGTTCTTCAGTTGTATCAATATTGACGCTAAAATCTTCTAGACTTTGGTTGTTAATTCCTACTAGGCGTACATCATCAAGCTTTAGCACCCGATCTAGTTCTGCTAAAGTATGGACTTCTATCAAAGCATTCATTCCCAAATAGTGAATCACTCGCAAAAAGTTTTGAAGTTCCTTATCTGAGAGAATTGCTGCAATCAATAGCACCGCATCTGCGCCTGCTGCCCGTGCTAAATAAATTTGGCAGGGATCTAAAATGAATTCCTTGCACAGTAGAGGTAATTTTACTCGGTAGCGGATGGTGCGTAAATTTTCAAAGCTGCCATAAAAGAACTTCTGATCGGTGAAGACAGAGATACAGGTTGCGCCACCACGTTCATAAGCTTTAGCGATCGCTACTGAGTCCAAGTCTGCTTTAATAATTCCATGAATTAGGGATGCTTTTTTCACCTCTGCAATGATAGAAGGTCGGTAATGACTCTGTTGCAAAGCAGAGATAAAATCTCGCACAGTCGGCGCAGCAGCTAACTGGCGTTGCAAAGAAGCCAAAGACATCTCTTGCTGGATTTGTGCAACTTCATACTTTTTCTGCCATATAATCTCTTTCAGAGTAGGTTGCAAATAACTATTAGGGGTAGTAACTGGGTAAGTCATAATTGCTAAGGATGGCGTGATCAAAAAAGTATGAATTATAAGAAAATTTCAGGCTATCTAACAGATATTCTTCTTAATTGGCCTTTGTGGAAATTCCTTTAACAAATAGATATCTGTAAATAACCGGACATTTAAAGTTTTCAGTCTTCATCCTTGCCTTGTGGAACTTTGTGGTCAATTTCTTTAAAATAGCCTCAATTTCTGACATTCATTTATAGTAATCGTTCTATCTTGATTATTTTCCTTTTCAAAGATGAAGCCAGGTTGATTTTAGGCTTAACGCTTCTACAGCCTTAGTATCAGTTGTATTTTGTTTTGAATTTTCAACTAAGCAGTTATTTTTGAGCAGTCGAATGTAGGTGCGGTAAGGTATGTAGTCTATGGGATTGTACCCAGCAAACCGCAGAATTAAAACACATGCCCAGGAATATTTGCCAGCAATAATCGCTTTGAGAATTTGCTCAATTTGTTCATTGTTGATTTTTTTAACCGTTTCTGTTTGATAACCAGTGATATTTTGAGTCATAAAATACGCTCTTGTATGTAAATAAAGACTGTTTTATATTTGGCGACATTTATCTTCTTTTTCCTTTCTCCAATCCAGAAAATTATCTAGATTTGATGCCTGCACATCTATTGCAATGAATACCAGCCAGACTTAATTATAAAAATGATTAACTATTATAAATGTTTAATATTTGACTCCACGAATCACATCATTTTCTGCAATTTCTTCAAGATCATTGTCCATATCGGAAGTAACAAGATTACAAAATAGTGCTTAAGTTAACTTAAATAAAGTTAATAACTATTACAAATTTATATTGAAAGTAGGGGCGGGATTAAGCAGGATCATAAAATATCTTGTTAAACCCGCTCTTACAGATAAACCGTATTGCAGAAGCTGCTTCTTCGTTAAGCTTACTCAATCTTTAGCAAAGGAGTATATGAACGATTTTTTGATAGATATGTCTATTTTTTCGCTTTTGAAATCTTATTTATTTTCATTAGCGTCAAACCAACTTAGACTTTATTAAGTTTTATACATATAGTAAAGAGATATGATTTTATTGAACTTCTCTTGCAATGTCCTCTAATTAGACCTTTCAGAAGGTATAAGTACCAAAAAAAATCATAAATTGTATTTATCAACACATTGTTACTTAATATTTCCTATTTCTTTTGGAATACTTGTAAGCTATAAGTGCATGAGCTATAAAAATAATTTACTCCTTGTGACAGATGACGAGCTGTCCAATCATGTTATTAGATACCTAAGTGAGCTAATTTAGGATCAGTTAAATTAATGAGCAATAATTTACTTATTAAAACTATAAGTCTTAGAACAAATATATCTAAATTAGAATTGACAAGATTATTTTATTATGCACTAAAGTTTTTGACTTATGGTTATTCTCTTGATTGCATAACAGTTATAAATGATTAGCTAAAATCAAAACTACTATGGACTTTTGTAGCATATTATTTATTAGGCTTTTGGATATAGCTTTGAAAGAAATGATCAAAATCTCTCTCAGAGATACAGCGCTGAAGATGGGTAAAAAGTGCAGTGTTGTTATATTTTAATGGGTTGAAGTCAGTTATGTATATCTATGTGAATTAGGTTAAAGCATAAACATTAGATATTGCCCTTAATTTTATTATTATAGTCAAAAGGATAAAAAAGGTAGTTTTTTATATTGTAATGTTGACTATATCAAGTTTTATATATTTGGTTTTAATTTATAAAAATAATTATCGGCCAGTAAGAATAAACACTATTTTACTCTTCTAATATTGAATGAAGAGTAAGATAGTTCTTACTTATGTATTTAACAATAATATCTTTATGTTACCAATATAAAAATCTCTCTTTTTATTGTTAAAATTATCTTTAAATGCACTAAATAACTTCTGATTCTTTTGAATTCCATTTATTTATAAATAGCCAATAGCATCATGATGATTTTAGAAATTTATGATTAGCAACTCATCAATGGCTATAGCACTGACTTATTTAACCGAGCGACTAGGGATATGGATTCTGTCCTTTATTACGTTAGTTCAATCTAAGTCTTCATTGGTGTTATAGCCAGAATTAGAGATTTGCTGGTTTCCTAATGGTAGTGTTCTGAGTTGTTAATTAATAATCATTTTCAACTCAACACACATAACTTTTTTGACAGATGACTCGGCATAGAATTTGGTCATCATTCCCTGCCACAAAAATCCTAGTGATGGAAAAATGAGATACGAATCGTCGAAAAAAATTCTTGTAGTTGAAGATGATGCGGTTACTCGCAATCTCTTCTTAGAAGTTCTTGAGGCTCAAGGTTTTGACACCATAGGTGCTGAAGATGGAGTAGCTGGTATCCAGAAAGCACAAGAGCATTTACCCGACTTAGTGATTTGCGATATTCAAATGCCAGATATGGATGGCTACACCGTTTTGGCTAGGTTGCGCCAAGATCCTCACACAGCAATTATTCCTTTCATTTTTTTGACTGGGAGTAATACTCAAACAGATGTTCGCAAAGGTATGGAGTTGGGAGCGGATGATTATCTGACTAAACCCTCTAGTATAGAAGATTTGCTCAGAGCGATCGCTGTCCGATTAGAAAAGCAAGCTTTTTTGAGGTATTGGTACGCTACTAACTCTCATCAAGCCGCTCAATCACCACCTTCATCGTTCAACTCTGAGTCCATTTTTCCATCTGTTCCCCAACTTAAAGCGGTTTTCGACTTTATTGAAGCTAATTATCGCCAAGGAATTACTTTGTCTGATGTGGCTCTTGCGGTTGGTTATTCGCCTGCTTACTTGACTAACCGAGTAGCCAAACAAACAGGAGAAACTGTAAACGCTTGGATTGTTAAGCGTCGAATGGCAGCAGCACGTCCTTTACTTAGAGATACCAATCAGACAATCGACCAGATTGCTATTGCACTGGGCTATCAAAATACATGTCATTTCTCTCGTCAGTTTCGTCAACACCACGGGCTTTCTCCCAAAACTTGGAGAAAACAGCAACAACTTTTTCAGTCTTCTAAAAACGCGAAGCTACAATTGATCAAAAATCATGGTGCATTAGAAAAACTTGTACCTTTAGGTTGCTGATTAAAAGCAAATTACTAGTTTTCACTACTTTTTTGCTTGCTCAACTGCTGCATTAATAATTGCACTCCCAGAGCCAACAAACCAATTGCTACTATACCAAATATTCCGCTTCCTAAAGCAACTACACCAACAACCAGAGTCCGAACAGCAGAAGATATCTTAATTACCAATGGATTAATTGAATGGAGAGGTTTAGCAGCAAAATTTGTAGCGATCGCAATCATCAGTGAATACATTGCATATCCCATTCCTCCAGAAATTACTGCCCCAATTAGACAGCGTAACGGACTTGCTGCTACCGGCATTTTAGTATCCGTTTGTGGCGTTAAATTTTGGTCACTCATAGGATTTTGGATTTTAGATTTTTAGTTGGGACATTATTTTCCATTAATTAAAAATAATTATTTAAACAGATGATGTCACTTTAATACCATGCGTAATTGTCCGAGTTACAAATAATTCTAAGTCCTCATCAATAATTGCTTCCCTTACTTGCTGCAAAACGAGTTCTGCCTGCTGTTGAGACTCAAAAAGAGCAAATACTGTTGGGCCAGAACCGGACATCATTGTTCCTAACACGCCTTCCTGATTTGCAAACACTTCTCGCAACTGCAAAACTTGGGGATAGGCTGGCAATACCACACGCTCTAAATCATTGTGCAATTTTTGGGCAATTTCTCTCGTATCTTTATGCAAGACAGCTTTTACTATTGCTCCTGAATGAACTGCACTAGCACGTGCTACCAAATTATCGGTATCTCTAATATAAGAATGACCAAACTGCTGTCGATAGGTTTTGTATGCCCAAGGTGTGGAAACTTCCAGACTGCGGTATTTCCCCAATACTATATATATATTATCTAAACTCGGTAGGGGAGAAAGTTGCTCACCCCTACCTGTTGCGATCGCAGTTCCACCCGCTACACAAAATGGGACATCGGAACCGAGTGTACCTCCTAATTCTTCTAATTCAGACTGAGTTAATCCCAACTTCCACAGTAAATCTATACCCACTAACACAGCTGCTGCATTCGTCGAACCCCCAGCCAACCCAGCCGCTACAGGAATCTGCTTATTGACGGTAATCTCCACACCGCCATATTTAGCAAAGGCTTCGGGAAATTGCCTGACCATTAATTCTGCTGCTCGGTATGCCAGATTACTTTTATCTGTCGGTACTTGTGGGTGATTGCAGTGAACACGAATGCTGTCAGTGCTAGTGGAACGCACATCAATCTTGTCTGAAAGTCCGATACTTTGAAGTATCATGGCTAATTCATGATAACCATCAGGGCGATACCCAATTATTTCCAGATATAAGTTGATTTTAGCAGGGGCAATTAGGCTGTAGGAACGCATTTTATAAGAATGGGGAATGGGGAATGGGGAATGCGGAATTGGAGAATGGGAAAAAATCTATTTTATCTTGTCATCTATTTCCTACTCCCTGCTCCCCACTCTCTACTGTCAGTTCATTTGCTAGGATTACCCATTGCTGAACACTGATATCTTCAGCTCTGGCTTGGGGATTTATTTTTAATTGTTCCAGTAAGTGGCTCAGGCGATCGCGTTCTATAACAGATTGCAAATTATTTCGTAACATTTTGCGCTTGGCACCAAACCCCAACTTCAAGAAAGTCTCTAACTGTCGGGGATTAAGCGCTGGTATTTCTATTTTTCGGGGACGTAATCGTACCACTGCTGAATCAACTTTTGGCGCTGGATGGAATGCAGAGGCTGGGACTGTGCAGATTAACTCACACTCAGCCAAATACTGTACCCGCACGCTCAACGCCCCAAAGGTTTTTGACCCTGGTTTAGCATACAACCTTTCTGCCACTTCTTTTTGTACCAGCAACACTATAGAGTCAAATGGTTCGGGGTTAGGATTTGCGATTGTACCCAGTAGTTTCTCAATGATTGGCCCTGTTATGTTGTAGGGAATATTGGCTACTACTTTGTTTGGCTTTTGGAAATTGGGAAAGGCTACCAAATAAGATGGTAAATCCAGGGTGAGAAAATCGCCTTGCAGCAATAAGAAATTTTTAGTCTTACCCAGTTGCTTTGACAACAGATGGCATAGGTCGCGGTCTATTTCAACTGCAATTAGAGATTGCACTAAGGGTAATAAACGACGAGTTAGAATACCAGTTCCAGGGCCAATTTCCAGGATGCGATCGCCTTTGACGGAGCGATCGCTTTCTGTACACTCCGCTGCTTTAATAATTGCGTCGAGCGCCTTTTCACTTTTGAGCCAATGTTGAGCAAAGACCTTACGCGGTCGGATCATCTGTATTTCTTGCCTAGTCTAGTTTTTAGCTTTTTCTCAAAAACTCATTATAAATTGTGAAATCCGTCTACAGCGCTAGACTCACTGTAACGAATCTTTTGGGTAGGCATCTAGTTGTAAAATGGGAGCCTTTAACCGGAGGCTCTGGAACAACTATGCTTTTATATTCTTATATTTATATATGGTTAGTTCAGGCATTTGGATTTATGATAAATCCCTCCAGCAAGACTACCTTCTACCTTTTTCGATAATGATTACTATAATCACTCAGCTTGCATCAGAGCCAATTTAGAAATACTAACTAGCTATATGCATTATCCACACAGTAAAGTTCAGCTACTTCGTCTATGCTTTCCCTATATTACTTAAGCCATTAACTTGAAAGTAATTCCAGCCAAGAGATTTGCCCTTTTAGAAAAAAAAACAATTTACCCCTTGACAAACCAGGGGATGACTAGTTATCCTAGTTAAGTGGAAAAGCGAGAGAAGCCAACCACCACTGAACCTGAAAAACATAATACTTTGAAAGCTTAAAGAAAAACCAATCCTCGTCAAAGGATTTTACTTTTTGGCAAACCCCAAAAAGATAATCAAAAATAGTAACTAGGATTCCGAAAAAGTATTTTTCGGAAACACAAACTCAAAACACAACAAAACGGAGAGTTTGATCCTGGCTCAGGATGAACGCTGGCGGTATGCTTAACACATGCAAGTCGAACGGTGTCTTCGGACACAGTGGCGGACGGGTGAGTAACGCGTGAGAATCTGGCTCTAGGTCTGGGACAACCACTGGAAACGGTGGCTAATACCGGATGTGCCGAGAGGTGAAAGGTTAACTGCCTAGAGATGAGCTCGCGTCTGATTAGCTAGTTGGAAGTGTAATGGACTCCCAAGGCGACGATCAGTAGCTGGTCTGAGAGGACGATCAGCCACACTGGGACTGAGACACGGCCCAGACTCCTACGGGAGGCAGCAGTGGGGAATTTTCCGCAATGGGCGAAAGCCTGACGGAGCAATACCGCGTGAGGGAGGAAGGCTCTTGGGTCGTAAACCTCTTTTCTCAGGGAAGAACACAATGACGGTACCTGAGGAATAAGCATCGGCTAACTCCGTGCCAGCAGCCGCGGTAATACGGAGGATGCAAGCGTTATCCGGAATGATTGGGCGTAAAGCGTCCGCAGGTGGCAATGTAAGTCTGCTGTTAAAGAGTCTAGCTCAACTAGATAAGAGCAGTGGAAACTACATAGCTAGAGTACGTTCGGGGCAGAGGGAATTCCTGGTGTAGCGGTGAAATGCGTAGAGATCAGGAAGAACACTTAGGTGGCGAAGGCGCTCTGCTAGGCGTAACTGACACTGAGGGACGAAAGCTAGGGGAGCGAATGGGATTAGATACCCCAGTAGTCCTAGCCGTAAACGATGGATACTAGGCGTGGCTTGTATCGACCCGAGCCGTGCCGTAGCTAACGCGTTAAGTATCCCGCCTGGGGAGTACGCCGGCAACGGTGAAACTCAAAGGAATTGACGGGGGCCCGCACAAGCGGTGGAGTATGTGGTTTAATTCGATGCAACGCGAAGAACCTTACCAAGGCTTGACATGTCGCGAATCTTCTTGAAAGGGAAGAGTGCCTTCGGGAGCGCGAACACAGGTGGTGCATGGCTGTCGTCAGCTCGTGTCGTGAGATGTTGGGTTAAGTCCCGCAACGAGCGCAACCCTCGTTTTTAGTTGCCAGCATTAAGTTGGGCACTCTAGAGAGACTGCCGGTGACAAACCGGAGGAAGGTGGGGATGACGTCAAGTCAGCATGCCCCTTACGCCTTGGGCTACACACGTACTACAATGCTCCGGACAGAGGGCAGCAAGCATGCGAATGCAAGCAAATCCCGTAAACCGGAGCTCAGTTCAGATCGCAGGCTGCAACTCGCCTGCGTGAAGGAGGAATCGCTAGTAATTGCAGGTCAGCATACTGCAGTGAATTCGTTCCCGGCCTTGTACACACCGCCCGTCACACCATGGAAGCTGGTAGTGCCCGAAGTCATTACTCCAACCATTCGTGGAGGAGGATGCCTAAGGCAGGACTGGTGACTGGGGTGAAGTCGTAACAAGGTAGCCGTACCGGAAGGTGTGGCTGGATCACCTCCTTTTTAGGGAGACCTACACCCCTTACATATCGAAAAACATACAGTTAAATAGATAGTAAGTTGGTCATTCCTTAGGTCGGTCGCAGACATGAGCAAAATATAAAAAGCTTTCAAACTATGATTTGGTTCGTTTAGGGGCTATTAGCTCAGGTGGTTAGAGCGCACCCCTGATAAGGGTGAGGTCCCTGGTTCGAGTCCAGGATGGCTTCCACCTGAATCAATTAAAGATGTAAAATTAAAAATTAAAAATTTCAGATAACTTCTTTAATTTTTAATTATCAATTTTTAATTTTTAATTGTATCTGGGGGTTTAGCTCAGTTGGTAGAGCGCCTGCTTTGCAAGCAGGATGTCAGCGGTTCGAGTCCGCTAACCTCCACCTGTGGCGATTGCCATTGAAAAAAAGAGTGAGAGTTCAGCAACATGACACTCGTGTCAGACTGCTGAGTTGAATCTCAGCCAGAACCTTGAAAACTGCATAGAAACGCGAAATTAGCAGGCAGACACAGACATTGAGAGTACTGAGTGCCTCGGGTTAGAGTGCTGATTAAAGTCAGTGCGAAGTCAGGGGGTAAGCAGAACTAACTATTTGTGAATGCAAATTGTGAAACACCAAATGAATTGAGTGGTCAAGCTAATAAGGGCTAACGGTGGATACCTAGGCACACAGAGGCGACGAAGGACGTGGTTACCGACGATATGCTCCGGGGAGTTGGAAGCAAACATTGAGCCGGAGATTTCCGAATGGGGCAACCCTATATACTACCTGCTGAATATATAGGCAGGAGAGAGCCAACCCAGCGAATTGAAACATCTTAGTAGCTGGAGGAAGAGAAATCAAAACAGAGATTCCCTAAGTAGTGGTGAGCGAAAGGGGAAGAGCCTAAACCAATTGGTTTACCGATTGGGGTAGTGGGACAGCAATATCGAATCTGGCGGTTAAACGAAGCAGCTAAATACTGCACCAAAGAAGGTGAAAGTCCTGTAGTTGAAAACTCAAGGATAGTAGCTGAATCCCGAGTAGCATGGGGCACGAGGAATCCCATGTGAATCAGCGAGGACCACCTCGTAAGGCTAAATACTACTGTGTGACCGATAGTGAACCAGTACCGCGAGGGAAAGGTGAAAAGAACCCCGGAAGGGGAGTGAAATAGAACATGAAACCGTTAGCTTACAAGCAGTGGGAGGACTATTTAAAAGTCTGACCGCGTGCCTGTTGAAGAATGAGCCGGCGACTTATAGGCACTGGTAGGTTAAAGCGAGAATGCTGGAGCCAAAGGGAAACCGAGTCTGAAAAGGGCGATAATCAGTGTTTATAGACCCGAACCCTGGTGATCTAACCATGGCCAGGATGAAGCTTGGGTAACACCAAGTGGAGGTCCGCACCGACTGATGTTGAAAAATCAGCGGATGAGTTGTGGTTAGGGGTGAAATGCCAATCGAACCAGGAGCTAGCTGGTTCTCCCCGAAATGTGTT